>JADFMS010000008.1 GCA_022563775.1 Fidelibacterota bacterium
CCCTTCAGAGAGCTGGCGAACGGAGATATTATTATAAACGGTGATGCGGAACTCGACCTGTTAAAGGAAGAATTGGATATCATTTTCCCTGACGGCGAATATGAAACCATTGCGGGTTTGCTGACGTTTTTAACCGGTAAAATTCCGGGAATCGGAGAAAAAATTCTTATCGGCGATAGAGTCTTCAGGATAATCAGCGCAAGTAACAGAGCAATTAAAAAAGTAATTTTGAAACAGAAAACTTAATATTTTAACTGACAGTCACCGGTTTACCGATCTTCCGATGAATCAAATAAAGTGCTCCAATACCCAAAACGATGGAAAGAAAGGGATTCATACCATATCCCGCCGGGATATATCCGAAAACTATCGCAACCCCGGCAGCCAATAAAGCATAGGGCAATTGAGTCTTAACGTGGTCAATGTGATCAGACCCGGATGCCATTGACGAAAGTATCGTTGTATCTGATATGGGAGAGCAGTGGTCCCCGAAACATGCGCCGGATAGTACTGCGGCAATGGTCCCTAAGAGGATTGAAGATTGCAGACTCGCTTCAATACCTGCTTCAATAGGAAGATGATATGCCATAGGAATAACTATTGGAGTAAGAATAGCCATTGTTCCCCACGACGTTCCCGTAGAAAAACCTATCAGAGCTGCCACTATAAATGTCATTGCGGGAAGTAAATTTGGAGAAAAGAGTCCTCTTGTTAAGTGCAGTACGTACTCGGCCGTTGACAGATCTGCCGCAATAGAACCCAATGACCAGGCAAGAATAAGAATAACCATTGCATACACCATCGATTTGACACCGTTGAGATAACCGTCAACAGTTTCCTGAAGATTCGTCAATTTTTGCGAGAGGCTCAAGATTGCCGCCAATATGGAACCGCCGAATGCCGCCCACATCAGAACGGTGAACGAATTTGCGCTGCCGATTATCTCGTGGAACGCCAAGTTTTCTGCTGCTGCGCCAATTGCGGCTTTCCCGTTGAAGTATAATCCTACTATAGTGGTAACTATTACGAACCCTATAGGAATCATCGCATTGTACCACCTCTTTTCAATACTGTCAGGTACATCCAATTCGCTGAGGTCTGCTCCCGCAAGAGGGGTTGCTCCATCCCTGATAACCTTCCCTGTCTCTTGCGCCCGTCTCTCCGCAGTTAACATAGGCCCGAAATCACGAGCCCGCACCGCCGTAATCACTATTAATCCGAGCATGATAAAAGCGTAGAAGCTGTATGGTATTGAACGTATAAACATTACATAGGGGTCTCTGTCCAGACCTATACTTTCAAAACCTTTCTGAATCAATCCGTTTTGGAATCCTATCCATGTACTTACAAATGCTATGGACGCAATCGGCGCTGCTGTTGCATCAACCAGAAATGCTAATTTTTCACGCGATATTTTTAGTTTATCGGTAAACGGACGCATCGTATTGCCGACTAAAAGAGTATTGGCATAATCATCGAAAAATATCAGCAATCCCATAGAAAGAGTCGCTATCTGTCCGGAACGCGCTGATTTTGCATACTTCGATATCTTTTCCACTACGCCGTGCATTCCTCCATTACGCGCAATAAGACCCACCATACCGCCAAGTCCCATGCTGAACAGAATTACCGCTGCATGATCTTTATCTGCCAAGGAAGGAACGACATATTTGTCTATTGCTACAAGGAAACCGCCGATAGGATTGTAGCCCGTTAAGAAAACCGCGCCTATCCAAATTCCGGCAAAAAGGCTTAGTAATACTTCCTTGAACAAGACCGCAAGCCCTATCGCGATAAGGGGAGGCGCAAGACTCAAAATTCCGGGTATAGTTTGGATATTCTTACTTTCTCTAAGCGAGCCGTAAACTACAGCTATTTCGTTTTGACCGTTACTTTCAAAAATGACCTTGTCTATCGTCAGCGTTCCATTTTCGATCTCAAGGTCGTCCGGTAATTTAGGCATCCCATCCGAACCGATCATCTTGAAACCATATAATTCAATTTCTCCCGATGCGCTATTATCTATCTCGCCATTGCTATCTAATATATTTATAGTGACCGAAAACGGCACGCCGTTCAAGGTGATTTTTCTGGATTCTATGCTGATTGTTCCGGTTAGTTCGGTTCCTTCCGCCGATCCATTCCACACTAACAAAAGAGCGCATAAAAACGTGATATTTCGTAAAAACATGGCTAAACATATGGTTAGCGAGTTTTAAAGTAAAGCGAAATTAGCTGGCGAAGACATATCAAATGGGTGTGCGACCTGATAATTGTTAAATAAATTTTTAATTCCATTTAGAAATTAAGAGAGGTAAATTGCGCTTAATATTTTAAGCCTTTAAGAGTGTGCCATGATTAAGAAGATGGACCTGTACATAATAAGAAAGTTCCTCCTCTCACTTCTGATGACGAGTCTTGCATTTCTTTCGATTTTCTTCGTGGTAGATATAGTTGAAAACTTACGCAAAGTGCTCGACTCGGCGGCGCCGCTTGGCACGGCTGCTCAATATTCTCTCCTGAACTTACCATTTTTATTCAATATATCGCTGCCGATAGCCGTACTGTTGGCAACTGTATTGACATTCTCTTCACTGGTAAAATACAACGAACTCGTTTCCATAAAATCCGCAGGTGTGAGCCTTTACAGACTTCTAATTCCCCTGATAATTCTCGGACTTTTCATAACGGCATTCTCCTTCTATTTCGGAGAAACAGTTGTAATCGATTCGAACCGCAAGCGATTTGAAATTGCGCGTAAGTATTCGCTGAGGGGAGCCAAAAGACAGGCCCTACGAAAATTCAACTTGAATTTTCAGGAAGGTCCCGCCCGGAATATCTCCATAGGCGTTTATAAATTCAAAGACTTGAAGGGTGAGCGGGTAAACATACAATATTTCAAGAACGAATCGCTTATCAAACGGATTGACGCCTCTCAGATGAAATGGGATGAAAAGAGGAAACTATGGCTGTTTAGCGATGTGATACTCAGAATTTTTAAAAAAAATAAGGAGATAGTTTTAAAGGCAGCGCAATTGGACACCATTAAGCTTCGCTTGACTCCTGATGCGCTTATAAAAGAGAACCGTAAGCCCGAGGAGATGAGTTATTGGGAACTTGGCGAGTTTGTTAAAAACTTGGAGGCAAACGGAATAGAAGCGCGTAGCTGGAAAGTGAATCATATATTCAAAATATCGCTTGCGTTTTCAAATTTGATAGTGATACTCATAGGCGTTCCTATCGCTTCTACCAAAAGACGCGGCGGCGCAGCATTCGGCATCGGTGTGGCTTTGTTGATAAGCTTCTTCTACTATGGATTCATGAAATTCGGGCAAACACTCGCAAAACAGGGTATTTTAGAACCGTTAGAAGGTGTTTGGCTCGGGAACGCAATTTTTTTCGTTATCTCTATTATTATGATTATCAGAACTTCTAAATAGTGTTAAGCCCATTCAGCTGTTTCTTTTTCTATACCCCAGCGCAGACCAGATAGATATGGAAAGTTCGAATCCCTTTGCATTGGCAGGTTTATAAGCTCCTCTCATAGCGGATGCAATATCTATTTTAAATTTATACAGCCTGACCCCAAGCCCTACAGCTATCTCTTTGCCTTCTTTACCACCGGCAGAGATACCGAAACGGAAAGGAGTCCTCGACTCTCCGTAATACTCCATTCCCAAGGAGAATTTTCCAACTTTGCTTGAGTACAGCCGGTCGCTGAATCCCTGAATATAATCGAATGCGATCAGAGTTTTCCGATAAGATGTTGAAGCTCCTATCCTAAGCAGCCTCGGAAGGGCAGTCGAAAATTTTTCTTTTAACAGAGTCCGTTCATTATCGCCGGTTACAAGAGCGCTATACCCCTTTTTTGCTACTCGATTGAGGTTCAGGTTATCAATAGTGTAAAAATATTTTATTCGTTCGTTATCGTCGCTCCAGTTTATCTTCCCGAGAAGATTGATCAACGCTATTCCAAAATGCACGCCTCCTTTACTTACTTTTAACAACCCGATATCCAAAGAATACCCCAAGCCCCCCCTTGATGACATCATAATATATTCGCCGTCTCCAACTATCTTGGATGAATCGGTCAGGAAGTTGGCATCGGAGCTGTCAACACCGAAATACGCTATACCTTTTATGATTCTCGCTGTATATCCCATGAGGTAGCCCCCGAAAAGACCACCGTTTGAAAATCCTATCTCCGCTGCGGTGAGCGATTCTCCTCCCGCCTCAAGCGAATAATCCACACCTATTTCGTTTCCGTTAAATATTATTTCAAATGGCGCTTTAGGTATGGTCACTTCCCCTATGGAATAGATGTCCGTTGTAACAGCCATGTTGTTCCACGAAATATTCCCCAATACCGGCTGAACTGAACTGTCAAAATATATTGACAATCCTTCATCGGGGATGAGCGATAAGAGTTCCTCTTTTTTATTGCCCTCTTCCAAATCAGCGCCGTTGAATTTGTTATACTCGAAGAGGCTAAGGCTGGAGTTTGAGACTCCGAAATTAAATTGGATGAGTTGCATGGCTATGTAATTTCTGACAACCCCGAGATTTGCAGGATTGACTCCAACCGAGAAAAAATCTCTCGCTATGGTCGTATACGCTCCACCCATGCCGAGACTACGCGGGTCTTTTCGCAGCTGTCCGTTCAGCTCGCCGTCATTTCCAATTCCGAGGAGAATGATGATAATCATCAAAAACTTAATGGCGAATTTACCGCTGTTATTCATCAGGGATTTATTTTAATCCTGAATGTCATGACTGATTTTATAGCTATAAAGTTTGATGCCGTAACGGTTCGCGGCTTTCCGTCTGTAGATTTCAGTTCTATCAACGGTTTTATGTAATGCTCCTCCCCGCGTGTGAATATTCTTATCAATGCGCTGTCGAGAAAGATACTATCATGCTTTACGGCGCTGAATATGCCCATATCCGGGTCTGTATCAGGCAGCACAAACGTCAAGAGGGTGTCCATAAAAAGCGAATCAGGATGAGCGCTGAATTTCGTGGAATCGTCGGTAATAAGTAATGACAGCGTTCCACTGAAGGGAAAGCTGTTCACGAGTTCAGATTCGACTATCGCAAAAAGTATATTATTCTCTATCTGCTCTTTCTGTTCCTCCTCAAACGCTGCTATGGTGTTGAAGGTTGCCGGTACAAATTTAGCGATCGAATCAAGCGAAAATGAGAAAGGCACAATAAGCTGAAAATCGCCGCCCATACTTTGCCCTACTGACACCACTCCCACTCCCAATAAACTCGCTTCACCGGATATAGAAATATTATCAGGAAGTATGTTGAAAAAATCTACTATATCGGTCTCTCCCGGTTCAATTTGTTTACATACGTTGTTGACACAAGTTGAATCTTTTTTAAAGACAATCTGTGTGGTCTCAGGTTGCATGCTGAACAATGGCGGCGACCGTAGCTCAGCATCCCTTAACGTCAGATCGGCTGAAAAACCTAATATTGTGTTAGTTCCCTTGATATCAAGGTCAAGGAACATGGGAACGCTTATGCTGTTATGCAAATTCAATATAAGCTGCACATCTTCAAGACTGATACCTTCAAACCCTTCGGGCATGTCACTGATATTGGTTTCAGTTGTGGGAATCGTTTCATCGAAATTCGCCTTCCATCTCAAAAAACGAAGCGTGTTAAGAACAATCGCCAGTTCCACAGCATCATCTTTGGATATTATGCTCGAACTTCCTAATGAGAGTGTTGTGGCTTCAAAAATATATTCGATATCGGTTAATGGAAACTCACCTGCGGGATTCGTAAGGCTGTCCCCGCCCAACTCAATGCGTTGAGTATCCGATACGCCGGGTGGAATACTATCCCATATTATAGTTTCAGGTAAATTTGTGGCGGAGTCTATGAAATTCGGTAGAAGCAGGCTCGCCCTAAGAGGAACCTGCAACTTGTTATCTATAGAAAATATCATATCATCGGTATCAGATCTGAATCTGCCGCTTATAAGCTCGGTACTTCCTGATATCCCAAGAGGAACCGATTCCGAAATCTGAATATTAACCGACGGTATGTTGCCTTTGACTCTGCTGGCAATGAAAGGTTCGATAAATTGAACAGTTACTCTGATCTTTCCCTCTTTTGACGTACTGTTTATATCAAAACTTGATACACCCGGTGAACCACCTGTGGTAGTGGTTGAGAGGGGAACAACGAAACTCTTGCCTGCTAAATCAATGTCTCTTGATTCGGTAGCGTCAGGTTCTATCCTGTCGTACAGAGCAGTTCCAATAACACTGCTATTTGCGTCTGTGAGCACGATCCGCATATTTGTCAATGGGATACCTGAAT
Organism: Fidelibacterota bacterium; assembly: GCA_022563775.1. Next base: position 6,337 of record JADFMS010000008.1, read on the forward strand.
TCGGGGCGTCTATAAAACCGTTGTAAATTGAAATCCTAATTATCCCTTGTTCCATCGTTGCTTCTTCCACATCAGCAATAGCAACCTCATTATCAATCGGCGACAGGCTAAACTCGGGAACCGGCACAGACGTTCCGTTTGGAGCGGCAGCTACTGCCGGGGACATGCTTGACAGCGTTAATGATTCAAATGTCTGGTCGCTTCCCAAATTACTTAGGGTCAGAGAGCCTATTGCTTGTGAAATAGATATCAATCCGATTCCCCCCACGGTGAGCTTACTTGAGTCAAGGACGATAGTTCCTATAAAGTCCCGGACATTCAAACGGAGGATGCCCACGTCCAACGAATCTATGAATCCGTTAGAGCTGTCGCCGGATATAGGACCTACCAGATCGCGAAGCGGATATTTTTCATCAATTAAAGGAATAACGAGATTCAGCTCCCAGCTGGGAGATTCAGGAGATTCAATCAAACAGCCGTTCATAAGAACAATCAGTAACATTGTTCTGAATAAACGGTTGTTTAGATTCATTATTTTCTTTTCCGGCAGTTTGGCATCAGTTTGCACTACTGTTGATACTTAACTACCGGCTGTCAAGTTCCCTGGTCCCAGGAGGATAAATACTTGACCTGTTCATCAGTCAATGTGTCAATGCTGATATTCATACTCTTTAGCTTTAGCCCGGCAATAAGTTCGTCAATATCCGACGGAACATCATGTACTCGCACATCAAGGTCTTTTTTCAAACTGTATTCTGACGTGAGAGCTTGCACCGCAAAGCTCATGTCCATAACACTTGCGGGATGCCCTTCTGCTGCCGCTAAGTTGATCAAACGACCTTTGGCAAGAACGAATATCGATCTGCCATCGGGCATAATATATTCGTCGATGTTTTCCTTCACGTCTTCGATAAGAGCAGCTGATAACTCTTTGAGTTCATCCAAATTGATTTCTACGTTGAAATGACCTGAATTGGCAATTACTGCGCCATTTTTCATCTTCTCAAAATGACTCTTACGAAGAACGTGAATATCGCCCGTCAACGTCACAAAGAGGTCGCCCTCAACCGCTGCTTCTTCCATTGACATGACCCTGAATCCATCCATCAATGCTTCGAGCGCTCGCGTCGAATCGACTTCAGTCACAATAACGTTAGCTCCCATTCCACGGATTCTGTCTGCGAACCCCCTGCCGCACCATCCATAGCCGCATACTACTGCGGTCTTACCGGCGATCAACATATCCGTAGCGCGTATTACTCCGTCAACCGTCGATTGCCCGGTGCCATAACGATTATCAAACAAGTGTTTCATCTTTGCATCGTTCACGGCAATTACAGGAAGTTTCAAGACGCCATCCGCGTCCATCGCTCTTAACCTTATCACGCCTGTTGTCGTCTCTTCCATTGAGCATTTGATCTCTTCCGTCTGGCTCGCATAATCTTTATGAAGTACCGTAACGAGATCGGCGCCGTCATCCATCGTGATATTCGGTCTATGCCCCAACGCCTCTTTAATGTGAGAATAGTAGGTTTCATCATCCTCACCATATATGGCATAAACTTTCATCCCGTCATGAACGACGAGAGATGCCGCAACATCGTCCTGCGTGCTCAGAGGATTCGATGCGCACAAAAGTACGTCTGCTCCCCCTGCTTTCAATGTCCGCATTAAATTTGCAGTTTCCGCCGTGACGTGTAAACACGCCGACATCTTCACACCTTCAAGCGGTTTTTCCTTTTCAAATCGTTCGCGAATCAGAGAAAGAACCGGCATATCGCGATTTGCCCAGTCTATCCTTCTTTTTCCCGCATCCGCTAAGGATTCATCCTTAACATGATACCCCATCTAAATCTCCATTCTAAAATTATTTTGAATTATCATTTTTATCCCTTGAGGTCATCTACCCTGTCCAGGCGTTCCCAGGTAAAACCTTCCTCATCCCTACCGAAATGACCGTATGATGCGGTTTGTTTATAACGAGGCGCCCTCAGATCAAGCGCAGCTATCATACCTTTAGGCGTAAGGTCGAATTTATCCCTGATCAAATTTACAAATTCACTGTTTGACAGTTTTCCGGTTCCATAGGTTTCAACATGTATAGATACAGGCTCGGCTATTCCTATTGCATAAGCCAACTGTAATTGCATTCTGTCTGCCAATCCGGCTGCAACTAAGTTTTTAGTAACATAGCGAGCCATGTATGCCGCTGACCTGTCTACCTTAGTTGGGTCTTTTCCGGAAAAAGAGCCGCCCCCATGGGATGCGAATCCTCCATATGTGTCCATAATTATCTTTCTTCCCGTTAATCCTGCATCGGCTTTAGGACCACCCTCTACAAATTGTCCGGTGGGATTGATATGATATACTATTTCGCCGTTTCGTAATAATTCTTCAGGAATAACCGGTTTAATTGCAAGTTCGATCATCTCTTCTGTAATCTTTTCCAAGTTCAATGAATCTGAATAAGGCTTATGCTGCGTCGAAAGTACGACATTCGCAACTGCTACCGGTTTATCATCAACGTATTTCACCGTTACTTGTGACTTACCGTCAGGGCGAAGATAATCGACTACCCCGGCTTTTCTGATCTCTGCGAGTCTCTTAGTGATCTTATGAGCGAGATATATCGGCGTCGGCATATAAGCGGAGTTTTCGTTTGACGCAAATCCGAACATCATTCCTTGATCTCCGGCTCCATCTCTGTCAACGCCCAAGGCAATATCAGGTGATTGCTGATCTATGCATGTGAGAACCGAGCAAGTCTCCGCATCAAATCCCATGCTTGCATCGGTGTAGCCTATCTCCTCTACAACACTTCTTACGATTTTGGGAATCTCTACGTAAGTTTCTGTTGTAATCTCCCCACCGACCAGTACCATGCCTGTAGTGACAAATACTTCACATGCCACGCGACCGTTAGGATCTTTTTCATAGATCGAATCAAGAACCGCATCAGATATCTGATCCGCTATTTTATCAGGATGCCCCTCTGTTACCGATTCGGATGTGAATAAATATTCAGACATAATTTTCCTTTGAACTTAATTGATAATTTAATCAAATTTTATTTCGGAGTAGTCCCCAACGCTTAATTTACGTATTGTTCCATGCACGTGCGCATGCTCACCTATGAGGGAGCCTGATATACTGCAATTTTCCAGAGTAGCCCCTTTTGCCACTACCGAGTCCGAAATGATACTATTTTTGACTATTGCCCCTTCATCTAACGTAACATAAGGACCTACTATAGAATTAATCAATTGTACAGTTGAAGCGATATAACAAGGTTCATTTATAACACTATCTTTTACAGCCGGCGCACTGCTCTCAAATTTATCAAGCAGAATTTTATTAGTTGCCAAAATTGAATCCCAACTCCCGCAATCATACCAGTTATTGACATTGAAAACCTCAATCTGTTCCCCGGATTCGAGCATGTCTTGTAGACCGTCAGTAAGCTGAATTTCACCTTTAGTAGTAACATTCTGCTCTATCAGCCTTTCAATAGAGCGTTTCAATTTCAATTGGTTTTGTATCAGGTAAATGCCGGCAATGGCGAGATTACTTGTAGGTTTTTCCGGTTTTTCTACAAGTTTCCGGACATATCGCCCATCCATCTCCACGATTCCGAAAGCCTGCGGATTGGGTACCTCTCTTACACCTATGAAACTGTTTGAGCTTTTCAAAATCTCTTTTAAATCTATATCAATGATGGTGTCACCCAACATTATCAATATAGGCTCTTCGTTATCCTCCAAGGCTTTATGTACCGCATGTCCTAATCCCTTGCGTTCAGTTTGTCGAACTGTTCGAGTGACTTCGGGATACTGTTCATGTAAATATCTTTCCACTTGAGAAGATTCGTAACCGACTACCACTACTATGTCGTCAACATCAGCTTTAATAAGAAAATCTAATATATGTCCAATTATCGGCTTACCTGCGACATTGAACAGCACTTTAGGTGTTGTGAGCGTGTGGGGTCTAAGTCTTTTACCTATACCCGCTGCCGGTACAATAGCTTTCAAATCAGTAATTCACCTTCTGATGTTGTTCTTAATCAATTTTCAACTCGCTTAATATAGACTTTCTTGACCAAACCACAACTATTCTAAAGTTTCGTGATCAAAATCTCTTAACTTTTGCTTATATTTTTTCAAGCGTCTTCTCAGTTTTTCAGCCGCACCGTCAATTGATTTGAACATTTCGTCGCTTGTATCTTTGGTGACAAGACTTTTTTTATAAACTCTCATAATGATTTCTGCGATATTATCGTTTTTGATTTTTTCAAGGATAACCTGACAATCTATAATCCTGTCGTACAGTTTTTCCAATTTATTCAATTCGTCTTCGACATATTTCTCTATCTTGATTCCTAATCGGAAATTCCTTGCCGTTATCTCTATCTTCATTCTGCTCCTCCCTTTCTTTTCAGATGAAGTCTTGTATGCCTATTTGGTTCCTGCTCTTGGATGAGCCTGTTTGTACGCTTTCTTTAATCCTTCAGCTTCAACATGAGTATATATCTGCGTAGTAGCCAGATCTTCATGACCGAGTAGCTCTTTAACAGCGTTTAGATCTGCTCCCCTTTCTAATAAATGAGTTGCAAATGTATGCCTGAGAGTATGCGGATTTTTACCCTTATTCTCAACAGTCATACTCATATATTTATTAACAATTCGTTGAATTCCTCTGCCTGATAACCGTTTTCCGTACTTATTCAGGAAGAGAGCGACTTCGTCACTGTCGTTGCTTTTAGAATTCCTGAATCCTATATATATTTCCAAAGCCTTCCAACCCGGTTCTCCTAAGGGTACTATTCTTTCCTTCGATCCCTTCCCGAATAATCTGACAGTTCCCGATTCTCGATTGAGATTTTGAATATTCAAACCGACTATTTCGGATAAACGCGCGCCGGTTCCATATAGTAATTCCAACAATGCGGAATCTCTTGCGCCCGCAAATGTATCGGCTTTTGGAGCGGTAACAAGTTTTTCGGCTTCTTCCACAGAAAGCGGAGACGGGAGTCTTTTTTCTATTTTAGGGAATGAAACGTTTTTTGCGGGATTATAATCAACTACTCCTGTTCTTATGAGGTACTTGAACCACGATCTTAGTGCCGCAAGTTTTCTCGCAATGCTCTTTCGACTTATACCCTTTTCGACCAACATTCCGAGAAAATGCCTAATTGATGATTTGTCTATCTTTTCGACTGATATATTCGGATCTGAGTGATATTCGCTCAAGAAATCGTTAAACTGCGCTAAATCCACAGCATATGCTTTAATAGTGTTCTCCGAATAATTCAATTGCTCCTTCAAAGAGACAAGAAATCTTTTAGCAGATTCCGCAATGCTGTTTCTCTTTTCAGCTCTGTCTTCTTTCCGATTTGAATATGTTTCTGAACTCAATCGTTCTTCCCTATTCCAACGCTGTTATTTTTAGAGCGGTAGTCATCAATTTCAAACAGCTCAAGAACTGACTGATAATTCTCAGGCAGCGGCGCTTCAAATTCCACATTTTTTTGGGTAACGGGATGCTTGAAACTCAATTTACTTGCGTGAAGCGCTTGACTCGGTAGAATTTCCAACAATTTTACAGCCAGCTTCCTTCTTTCAGGAGTAACCATTCCTGCCATCCTTCCCCGCCCTCCGTATTCATGATCACCGAAGATAGGGTTCCCTAAATTTGAAAGATGCACCCGAAGCTGATGAGTGCGTCCGGTAACCGGTCTTAGGGTAAGTAGAGAAGTAAAATCCATTTCGACGTCAACATAGTATTCCGTCTTTGCCGATTTCCCATTCTCGACCGCTGACATTTTTGTTCTGTCGTTCCGGCTTCTCCCGATAGAATCCGAAATTATTCCCTTTTTCTTCGGCATCATCCCCCATATCAAGGCGGTATATTCTTTATGAATTTCTCTATTCATAAACATAGTAGTAATAGTTGAGTGCACCTGATCATTTTTTACGATCATTATCAATCCACTTGTGCCTTTGTCAAGCCGATGAACAATTCCCGGTCTGAAAGGATCGCCGCCCGTAGAAAGAGAATTAGAATAATGAAGTAGAGCATTCACAAGAGTTCCTCTAAGATTACCTCGAGCGGGATGAACCACTATTCCGGCTTGCTTATTCAGTATTATAAGACTTTCATCTTCAAAAATTACGCTTAAAGGAATATCTTCAGGTTCTGCCTTTATAGGAGGGGGCGTGGGGATATTTACCTCTATTCTTTCTCCGGGATCAACCAAGTAACTCGGGCGAACGGTTTTTCCGTCGACAAGAACTTCATCCTCGTTGATTAATTTTTTAAGTTGAGACCTGCTCAGGTCGGCGATTTGTCTCGAAAGAAAAGTATCAATCCTTTCCGGCTTCTTGTTTTCAGGCACCGAGATAGTCATAGAATTTCTAATCAGTTACCTCCCCCGAGACCTCCTCCTGAATATCGTCATTTGCTTGCCATGAAACTATAAGAAACCAAACAAGACCGATAAATACTGAGGAATCTGCTATATTAAAGACCGGCCAGCGATAACTTGATATCCCTACATCTATGAAATCGACTACTTTACCGTACAAGACTCTACCTATTATATTACCAATTGCTCCGCCGAATATGAGCGCTAACGGCATATATACCATCGCACCCTCATCCTTGTACTTATATATATAATACAAGACTATTAAACTCGCAATCATTGACAAACCCGTAAATATGCCGAGATTAGATACCTTGATACTGAACGCCAATCCTTTGTTTTCAACGAAGGTAAACCTCAGGAAAGAGCCAAAAATATCAAAAGATTCGCCTAATTCCATTCGAGTTTTTACTAAATTCTTAGTTAATTGATCGAAAATAACGACCAACCCTGAAATTGAGAGCGGCTTTATCACGATAAGTGACCTGCTTTATTGATTATTATTTTCTTTATACTCGGTTTTGCACGGAACGCACATCGTCGCGTGAAGAACTGCCTTTAATCTCGCTTTTGGAATTGGTTTTTCACATATTTTACAGATTCCATAGACTCCGCGTTCATTTCGTTCAAGAGCTTCGTCCAGATATCTCAGATATTTATTTTCGCGCGCGAGAAATAAATAAGCTTTTTCTCTCTCTTGTGAATCAGTTCCGAGATCAGCCATGTGATAAGAGTAGTTCGATGAATTCCCGGAGGATTTACGAGAAGATTCGTCTAACGCTGTTTCTTTCAGCACGCCCAATTCCTCCAAAAGCACTTCCCGCTTTTCTAAAATCAGTTTCTTAAAATATTCTTTATCTTTTTTATTCATACCTTGCTTTTGCTCGAGGTTCGCTCAATCCCTATTGATACCTTATTGTTTTGTATTTCAATTTCCTGGTAAAATTCACCGCCTTCAAAGTTGTATTTGATACTCTCTGCCAACACTTCATTCGACAAATAAGCTTCATGTTCTTTGACAGCCTCCAATAACTCGCCGTCAGCTGAAAGATACATATTTATTCTGTCAGATACATCAAATTCCGCTTCTTTTCGCAAATTATTTATATCATGCACAAGGTCCCTGACCATACCCTGCCTGATCAAATCAGGAGTCAAAACCGTGCTTAATGCCGCAGTCATGCCATTTGCGTCAACCACGCTGAAACCTTCTGTCTGTTCATGCTCAAAACTGACCATATCATTCATTATTTTATAAGTATCAGAATCGATCTCAATAGTGTAACTGCCATTTCTACTCAATTCGCTGTTCAATTGTTCCGCATCCAAGGTTTTGATAATTTCAGCGACTTTTTGAGCATCTTTTCCGAAAGAAGGACCCAATGTCTTGAAATTCGGGCTGACGCGCAAAACAGCGAGTTCGTTCATATCATTGAGAACGGTCAGTTTTTTAACGTTCAGCTCATCAAGGATCTGTTCTGAAAGAGAATTCAATACTTCTTTTTCTTCCTCTGATTCCGTGAAGAAATGTATCTCCCCGAGCGGCTGTCTGACCTTAAGTTGCGCCTTATTTCTTGCAGCTCTGCCTAACTCAACGGCTTTAATAACCGTATCAATGGATTTCATCAGTTTTTCATCTATCAGCTGCTCCTCTGCTTCGGGCCAATCCGAAAGATGAACCGACTCGGGAGCATCGGTAATTTTATCGCGTACAAGATTAGAATAGATTTTCTCCGTGAGAAAAGGTATTATCGGCGCTAAAATTTTGATTAGAGTAACAAGCGATTCGTATAGGGTATCGTAGGCATGAAATTTATCTATATCATTTGTGCTCTTCCAAAATCTTCTCCTTGAGCGTCGTACGTACCAGTTAGAGAGGTCATTCAGATACTTTTCCGTTTTCCGCATCACATTTACACATTGATATCCGTCCAATTCCTTGGTTGCTTCCTTCACAAGGAGGTTGGTTTTCGACAATAACCATCTGTCAAGTTCAGTCCTATCCGCTACCGGAGTACGCTTATTCGGGTCATAGTTATCTATCGAGGCATAGGTTGTAAAGAAGGTGTAAACGTTCCACAATGTTAGCATCTTGCGGCGGTCTTCATCTGCGATGTCGTATCCGAACAGCAAATTGCTGTAAGGATTTTGGGAAGCGTATACCCACCTTATTACATCCACACCCATAGAATCAGCAGCTTCTTCAAACAGAATTGCGTTGCCTGCCGTCTTGTGCATATCCTCACCCTTAGAATCTTTCACGAGCGCATGCCCCAACACATTCCTGAAGGGTTCCCGATTTTCCATGACCGTACTCATCGCTAACAGACAATAGAACCAGTTTCTAAATTGTCCCGGAAATGACTCTGTAATAAAATCCGGTGGGAACCATTTATTCCAATATTCTTTATCGGAGTTATATTTTAGAGTCGAATATGGTACGATCCCCGCGTCAAGCCATGGATTGCCGACATCAGGAATTCGAGAAACCTCTTTACCGCACTTCGAGCAAGATATTTTAACCTCGTCTATAAAAGGTTTATGCGGAGATTTACCTTCAAATTTGTCCCAACCTGACACCGCCCTTTCTTTCAGCTCCTCTTTACTGCCTATCACGTCTATATGACCGCATGAATTACATTCATAGATAGGCAGCGCCAAACCCCAGTAACGCTTTTTGGAAATGTTCCAATCCTGCATATTGCTGAGCCAATCGAGTTCTCTATCTAAACCGAATGAAGGCATCCAATTAATTTTTTTAGTAACTTCCTGTATATCAAAACGAAGCTCGTCCATGGATATGAACCATTCATCCACCAATCTGAAGACTAACTCTGTTTTGCACCTCCAGCAAACCGGATATCTGTGACTGATAGTGCTTTTTTGATAAAGCAGGTTTTTCTCTCTCAGATTTTTAAATATCCAATCGTTAACTTCCGATACATTCTTACCCGAAAGCTCTCCAAAACCCTCTAAATAGTTTCCACCTTCATCCAGGGTTTTTATTACGGCGAGGTCATACTGCTTACTGAGACCGTAATCTTCCTTTCCGCATCCGGGCGCTATGTGTACTATTCCGGTTCCATCCTCTTCACTTACTTCGTCCCAACTTATCACTTTATGCTCAATACCTTCCTGAACAGGAATTTCCTTGAACGGCGCATCGTATTCCCAGCCGATAAGATCCTTACCCTTGAGGTTCTCGAGAATTTTTTGCTCACCGTTCAATGCCTGAACTCTGTTTTTCGCCAGGTAAAGTATTTTGCCGTCATTTTCGACTTTTACGTAATCGATTTCTTTCTTTACCGCAGCTGCCACATTGGCTGCAAGCGTCCAGGGGGTCGTCGTCCAAACCAGTAAGTATTCATTTTCTCTTCCGATCAGCGGGAATTGCGCAAACAGACTCGGGTGTTTGATTTCTACATAAGCTTCGGTCGCAATTTCATGCTCGGAAAGTGATGTGCCGCATCGCGGACACCATGGCATTACATCATGCCCTTTATAGATGAGTCCTCTCTCAAAACACTTTTTAAGGAATGACCAGATCGTATAGTTATTTTCATCCGAGTAAGTATAATAAGAATTTTCCCAATCCATCCAATAGCCGAGTCGTATTGATTGCTGGGTCTGCACGGCAGAATATTTCCTTACTCGCTCTTTACATTTCTCTACAAACTTATCGATTCCGTATTCTTCAATGTCTTTTTTGGTATTGAATCCGAGTTCTTTTTCTACTTCTACCTCTACCCATAATCCTTGACAATCAAAACCGTTTTGATACCGCTGGTCGAAGCCCCGCATTGCTTTATATCGCTGGAATATATCCTTATATGTTCGACCCCATGCATGGTGAACGCCCATAGGATTATTAGCGGTTATCGGACCATCGAGAAACGAAAAAGTTTTATTTCCTCGATTCTTATCGCGGAGTTTATTGAATGTATCTTCCTTACTCCACCTCTCAAGTACTTCTTTTTCGATGGCTATAAAATCTATTTTACTATGTTCTTTTTTTATCATGGAATCTCTTATCATTCAGTAGGTGAATTATCCAAATACTCATTTTTGACCACAAAGATGAACTCGCAATCATATTCCATATCGAGTTCAGCAGATTTGGAGGCTAATTCTTCCTCAATATCCGGAATGTCGTCGTTGGGTGTTGAAAGATGCACTACTATTGATCCCTCAACTTCTTTGACATAATTTGTAATGCTAACTTCGGGGAACATCTCTGACATCGCAATTTCTAATTCTCCGATAATTCCCTCGAGTTCTATTTCGGTCAACATTCCTCTCTCCTCGATTTCATAACCCCCTATTAGTTAAGATATTTATCGATTAACAAGGATAATTTTTCCCTTGTTTCGGGATTGATCACTTTTTTATCTGTGATCAGCGCATTGCTTAACGCTGTTTTACACTCGCAGTCACGTACAGACGGGATTTCGCTTATCGCAGCTTTTATCCCCTCTTTCGCGAACTTGGTAGCCTCGACCAAATTACTAATAACCTCTCTGACGCTTACAGCCTCTAACTCCTCGTGCCATGCGTCATAATCGGTTACCAATGCTATAGTAGAATAGCACAGCTCCGCTTCTCTGGCTAAACGTGCCTCGGATATATTTGTCATTCCGATGACATCCATTCCCTGCTTCTTGAAAAACAGACTTTCCGCCTTCGTTGAAAATGCCGGACCCTCCATATTCACATAGGTTCCGTTCTTATGAACGCTAACGCCTGTTTTGACAATCGAATCATACAGCACATCGGAAAGTACAGGACAGACGGGTTCTGCAAAAGAGACGTGAGCGGCAATACCATTTCCAAAAAAGGTAGTACCTTCGATTCGTCTTGTCCTGTCGAAAAACTGATCGATTATCATAATATTGCGGGGAGCTATCTCTTCTTTGTAAGAGCCGACTGCGGAAACAGAGATAATCCGTTCAACACCTAACATTTTCATTCCATAGATATTCGCGCGATAATTAATTTCCGAAGGCAATAATTTATGACCTTCTCCATGCCTTGCCAAGAACAGTATCTCTTTACCTGAATACTTGTATATGGAGTATTTATCAGAAGGTTCACCCCAGGGAGTGTCTTGACGGACTTCGTTTACCTTCTCGAAACCGTCTATATCATAAAAGCCCGAACCGCCTATGATGCCTATTTTTCCAGCATTATCCAACTATTATACTCCATCCTTTCAAGTCACGAAAATTATATATAGGTTAATATAATGTCAAGATAAAAGCCTTAAAAATTCACCGGAATTGGAGGAATGAAAAAATTAAATTTTAAAACAAAAAAGCCAAGCTTTAGAAGCCGGCTTCAGAAGTTAATATTATTTTGAACTACCGAAAGATAGCTTTTATACTTCCCCAAGTTTCTCTCGCGGCGGATAGAGTAGGAGTAACGCTAACTACGGAAGAATATGTATAGGTTGCATCTTTATCTAATATTTTGATCCGATAGCTATAGGTACGATCCGTAATTTTAGCAAATATTGTATCATCAAGATAGGTATAATGACTGTTAGAGCCTTTAGGCGTATTATTCCCTATATACACGAAATCTCCACCAGATGCACTTCGTTCTATTTGGTACTCCAACAAATTTATTTCCAGCTCGGAATCCCACTCTAACCGTATACTGTTATCAATGGGGTATGCCTCAAAATTCACCAGGATTGAGCCGCCCAACAGTGCAATGTTCAAAAGGGCAACACTGAATAGTGTCAGTATTATTTTATTTTTCATCAAGAATCCGGCATATCGGTGTCTCATTACATTCCATTTTAGCGAAAAATATTTACTTGTCAAGCAATTTTTCAAATTATTTGAATCTAATCAACGTAATAAAACCAATTTCCTTACAGCGCTAAGAGGATCCTTTTTGTTATTAATGTTCTCAGAACTATATATCACTTTCATTAAATATATTCCGCTTACAGAATCTTTTCCATTCTCTGACTTGCCGTCCCATGAAATTTCGTTTCTGCCTGATTCCAACCCCGTAACCTCCCACTGACGGATATTTCTCCCAAGCAGGTCAAATATAGTGATCGTCAAATCACCCGCTCTTGATATGTCAAAAGGAATCTTTACGCTTGGATTGAAAGGATTCGGGTAGGGATTTCCCAATACGAAGCTGTTAGGAATTGTTGTGAGCGCTTTTTCTTCATCAACGGAGACAAACAGTTCATTAAGAAATTCCAATGAAGTCCGCATCGTAGCTTTTGCATCCTCTTCGTTCATATAGTAAAGAGGAATATCCAATAAAACATAGGAGTAATCTGTTCCCGAGTACCGTGTAGCAACAGGTTTACCATGGAGCTCAGAGTCGCTTCCCAAGGAGGAATTATAAGTATAAATTATCTCTACCGAATTATTCAATAACGGTTCTACGAATGCATCCATTACAAGAAGGTGATTGTTAAAAATAGTTATCTTAACGCTGTCAAGTCTCATGTCCTGATAATCTGCATGTGCCGAAAGAGGATTAATAAAATCAGCATCAATTGGTTCGGAAGTCAGTATGCTATCTATGTGAAAAAGATTAAATATACTGCTCTCATCAAAACTCTTGGAACCGCCTATCTGGTCGCTCAATGATTTTGATAACTCCCAACCGGAGAGTAAAATTTTGCCTCCTGCGTTGAGGTATTTAATATAAGAAACATCATCATTTTTTAACGATGATCCCTGAGCATCCGAATGGATGATGACCGTGGAATAGGGCACCAGATCAGCGTCTGATAATTTATTTGACAAAGAATTATTTTCGGCTATATCCCAATTGCTCGTTATAACAAATCCCTCTGTAATCCGTTCATAAAAAAGATCCACATCTTCATCAGTCGGTCGTAGAATAGCGCCATTACCGTTTTTACTACCATCTATTACCAGTATACCACTGTCAAATGAAGCTTTCCTTCCTTTAAGCGCTTCGGTCGATTCGCTTATAAATCCATCACCGTCGACTGCTCCTATTCGATAAAAATATAATTTACCTGGTAAAGCATCAGTGTCGATATAGTTATTATCCGGGTGCGGTGAAAGTGTCTGAGAAATAAAAAGGATAGAGCCGCTATCCGCCCTGAAAATAAAATATCCTACAATATCCAACTCGCTGTTGGATCGCCAAGATAGGGTTGGACCGGAAACCGTAGATGTTATGTCAAATGCTAAAGGGGTAATCGGAGTCTCTGAGGGAGTCGCAGCCTTTTCAGGAGAAAAGACACTTTCATTTCCCACGGTGTCATATGCGGATATGCTAAAATATACTTCCTCTCCGGAAGTCAATCCTGTGACGATTGCCGAATCAACGTTTCCCACATCAATTATATCAAAGTAGAATGTATCAACAGTCCGCCGCATTGCAACTCTATAGCCGGCAAAATCAGGCTCACTGTTTGAAGCGTCCCAATCAAGTCGCACAGACGTACCATCTCCAACTTGTCTTAATCCAATACTTTCAGGACCTATAGGAGCAAGAGCAAGTGTAGCGAACGCAGCGATATTAGATTTTGTGATATTTGCAAGGTAGCCCATGTTCATAAACTCAACAAGATCGTATTCATTATGTTGCCGCCCGTTATTGCCCGAACCGTCACCGTTCTCGTTAGGTTCAGTGAATCTAACAGCGGGATATCCTTTATTATAGAACGGTACATGATCGCCACTTCTCCCGGGTCTGTCGATACTTCTTATTAGTGTAACGGTAAAGTTAGAATCATAAGATTCGGCTTTCAATTTGATATACCTTGTCAGCTGCCGGGACGTTCCTTCGTCGGGTCCGCCTGAAAAATGCCGAACGCGGGAACTGTCTATTATACCGTTACTGCCGATAGTGTTTCCTACCACATCGTTCGTCAGCACGCCTGCAATATCCAGATTATTGGCAATGGCGTAATCTGCATAAGCGCTGCTTCCATGTAATCCTTGATCTTCTCCTGTAACAGGCATCAATAGAAAACTGCTTTCAAATTCGTATTGACTCAGAATTCTGGCTAATTCAATAACTACCGCCGTTCCGCTGCCGTCATCATTCGCGCCGGGAGCAAATGACACAGCATCACACCCATCTTTCGTGCGACTATCCATGTGACCCATAATCACATACTTCCTGTCAGGATATAAATTACCCTGAATTAGTTCAGTTACATTTCTATGTGAGCCGAAAATACCACAGATAGTCCTGTCAAATATAAAGTAACCGGGGGTTGTGTTGTTTACTCCCGGAGCATTTGCCCATGCTTTGAAATTGCTGTGTATCCATCGTCTTGCAGCTCCGATGCCGATGCTGTTAGATGAGGTGTCTGAGTTGGAGTGACGAGTATAAAAACCTACAAGTGAATCCAGATAAGCCTCCAATGAATCCGGTGAAACGGAGTCTATCATTAATTGGATATCGGGGTTTAAGGGCATACTGCTCGAAAAACCGAAATGATTATTATCGGCTTGCTGACCAATTGAAAAAGTGGGAAATATGATAATAGAAAACAAAAGAAAAAATTTTATTAGATGATTCATGACGTATCCTTATCTGAGCAGCCGGCTGTGTAATAATTAAAAATAAATATGAATGTAGTAACTTAACACTGATTATGTCACGGCACAACTAAAATTACCTCTTAGAATAACACAGTCTGAGGCGCCGGTAAAAATATAAAGGTCGGTCCCAAGCGGAACCGACCTTTATTTGCTTTATATAGCTCTAGCTATTTCATCATGATCATCTTACGAACCTGAACAAAGTCTCCTGCCTGAATCCTATACAGGTAGACACCCGAGGCTATAACTTTACCCGTAGATGTCAATCCGTTCCACTTAACGGTATGATATCCCGCGGCCATCTCACCATTAACGAGTGTGTTGACCAACTCTCCATTTAAGTTATACACATGTAGTCTGACATTTCCGGAAACAGGTAACTGATAACTTATACTTGTCGTCGGGTTAAATGGATTCGGATAGTTCTGACCGAGCGCAAATTCGTCAGGAATAGCGTTTTTCAAGTTGTCAACGCTTGTTACCATCAGTGTATATTCATTGGAAGTATTGCCTTCATTATTGGCAAAATCAGTGGCTGTTACGTAGTACGCATAGGAATTGTCGATGAGAACATTCAAGTCCACAAAGGCAATTTCAATGACGTTTACGAGTGCTTCAAACGAACCGCCTGCCGTGACATCTCTTTTATATACCGTGTAGTATTTAGCCTCTTCCTCCGGAATTTCAGTCCAGGTGAGAGATACGCCTCCGTTATCTTCAGAACCGCTCAGCGTAGGTGCCGACGGAATCAAGTTATCCACAGAATAGCCTCTGTTTGGCCATCCCTGTAGAAATACATCGTCAAATTCCGTATGCGCTATGACAATGTAAGTTGACCACCAGATATCATCCTGGGCAATACTATCGCCTAAAGTTGCCGCTGGTTTAGAGTATACTCCCCATCCAGCTTCGGGAATTGTCGACATGTGTGTCGGCGCGCCACCCATACCGCGTTCATCAGGTAATCTCCACAGAGAATAGAATTCAATGTCTGCAAAGTCGAGGCATGCCCTGGGCCAAGTTACCAGAACCTCTCTACCTTGATCATTAGGCACATCTGTTACCTGCCATACATCGGGATAACAAACGCCATCGCTTTCCTCCAGGTAGAAATCAACGTTTACAATATTGCTATCGACCACAACGCTGTCTACCCAATCGGGGAAGAAGCCTATTGCCGAGGCTACCATTTGATACAATCCACCCGGAACATCGATCCAGTAATCACCTAACGAATCCGTCCTTACACTTGCGCTGAAGAAGTCGTTGAAAACTTCAACGTTTGCGTCGGGTACGGGTACAGGATCGTCAATGTTAGCATTATATACCGTTCCGTAGATTGTACCGGGTTCTCCCGCATCAAACCGTTCAAGATGGAAATCTACCCAAACCGTATCAAAGTTCACTAAAACAGAATCGACCCACTCAACTTGGTATCCTTCTGCAAAAGCTGCAACGACATATGTTCCATTTTGCACCGGTATCTCATAATAACCGAATTCATCTGTTCCGCGGCAGTTAAAGCTCACTCCTGTGGTATCGCTTTCATCCCCGGCACAAACACCTGCCCACGGAATTGGCTCAAAGGTATCTGCGTCATATACCGTTCCTTCGATGTATCCTTCCGCTTCAAGTATATAAATATCTATGCTGTCGCTGCCTGAAGGAACGTTGTAATGATCCTGAACAACATATTGATTTGAAGAAAGGTGACAAACAGAGACACAGTAGCCGCTGTTATACATTACCGTATCGGCAAGACTCGAAACGGGTAGCGAATAATAACCATTCCAAAAGGCAGATGAACTATCTTGACTTACCGTCTCTGTGTAGCCCAATTCTGAGTAACCAGCAACTGTAAATTCGCCTGTAGCAACGTTATTTAGATATGTCGTTCCTGTAATAGAATCATCATTTGTGAATGCAACCAAATTAACTACCTCTGTGGCACCTGATGCTACAAATACTACTTCGGAAAATGGTACCAAATAATCGGGGAGTAAATTACTTGGTTCGACATATATATACCACTCTCCTTCGACCACTTCAAAAGAAACAGCGCCGGCTGCGTTTGTTGTATCTTCAGCGCCTCCACCAAATCCGAAGCTTTCCGCTGAAATTAGCACACCTTCTATCGCAATTCCGTTTTCATCCGACAATGTAACTACTATTGTGGCATCTCCTGTTACAAATAGGAAATCTACTCCTATTTCGGCGCCGATTACGAAGACTACCTGAGCAGGCGGACTTGGCAATAAACCTCCCGTAACTTCGAACACATCAACTGCTCCGATCATCCAGTAGCCTGTACCGCTTGCAGGAAGGTTAATAGTATAATTGCCTGATGCATCCGATGTGGTAAGCGCAGCGCCATCCGGTCCGAAATCGAAACAAGACTCGTCCATACATGATTCTGCCCAAATTAATATATTCTCATGTCCATCAACTGAACCTGAAACAGAAAAGCCTGTGGGAACCGATTCGATCCAAAGAGCGGCTGTATCAGCATCAGCAGCAGTGGGTCCATCATAAGCCACTAACAGAAAACCGTTATCTCCCAACAGTAGCCAATCGTCCTCGTCAAAACCGTACGGATACAGTGTTATTTGTATTATTCCGGTAGTAGTATCCTCGTCTTCAAAACCGTTGTCTACGATGAAATTATCGTCATCGTCTTCAAATAAAAAGAAATCGCCCGCATCAACCATCTGATTATCATTAGCATCCCAGTATAAATCGACCCAGGCTGTATCTCCTGATAAATTAATTGTTACTTCAAGCGAATCTCCTACGCTTATAGTATCAGGATTCGATCCATTCAACAGAATAGTAGTCGTTCCCGCGGCAAAGTTAATTGAGCGACTCCTAAGCTTACCGCTAAGCTTAAGAGTAGATACTTTTTGTGCGTTTTTGAATGGCTTGATGGTTTTTACTTTACGATTTCTAAGTTCTGCCATCTTCGATTCACCTTCGAGCTTCTGATGGAGTGCCTTTAAATCCGGAGACATTTCCGAAATAGTCGAACTCGAACGTTCTTGGGATAGGCGGACAAATTTACTCTTGTCCCAGCCGTTTTTCTTATAAAGCTCGAGCCATTTAGCGCTGTCGAACTTAGTGGCCGCTTCAGCTCCTTTTTCCGCCGATTGCTGTATCGGCCCCTTATTGCCGCCGGCTATCGCGCTGTCTACATTTGTAAACAAAGCCATGGTCATGACCAGCAAGCTCACAACCCAGACTAAGCCGGCTTTATTTGTAACAGTTGACTTCATTTGTCACTCCTTTTTGTTTGACTTTTTGTTTATTCTTTATAGTATGAAACAATATCATTACTTCTTTTAATAGGTAAAAGTTCCGTAATTTTGTGACATAGCTCACAAACTCGGGCGAATATACGTATCCGCCTGCCTTTCCCTCCGAATTAGTATAAAAAGTAGACCCTTAATCTTCCACCTTCACTCCCCATAAAAACATATGTATATTTCTATCGCTTGAGACCGCTCAAACTTTAATTTACGTGTTCTAAATGACTTACAAACTCCGTGCCAGTAAAGGAAATATGATTGATTTCAGTGTATGCAAAGCATTCGATGAATTTTGTTATCGGATTAGTTGCTGATAGTTGCATATATCGGCAAGGAACCGCCACCCCCCTTTCAATTTTAACTAACTTTAAAAGAAGGAATAAATTATGTTGCTAATTGCATAAATACGACGATAAACAACAATATTTGCAACTATTAAACCTGAGAAGCGATGATTCGATCGACCATCGCAAGAAGCCAAACATGATGTGTCATCTCTACAATATTATATTCGCTGTTATCTACCCAAAAATTCAGATCGCCGAGAGCTCTCAAAGGATTATCCGCCTTAAATCCGCTGAATGTTATCACTTTCATCTCTCTCTCCTTAGCGCTCTTACCGGCGTTGACAACATTCAGAGATGTTCCGCTGCTGGATATCAATACAACCAGATCTTTCGGATCAGCGTAAAATTCTATCGATTTTTTAATCCATTCTTCATAACCATAATCATTGGCAAAACAAGTTATAAGATCAGATTCGTTAAAATTAATTGATCTGATTCCGGCGTTTTTAGTGAGGTCGACAGCAACATGGCTCGCCATGGCAGCGCTGCCTCCATTTCCGCAAAAAATAACTTTTCCACCGGCAGCAGATGTATCTTTCAATAGATCAACTGCCCCGTCAAGCATTCTGCTATCTACATTATTAAGATTTTCATAAACAGTTTTGAAATATTCATCGTAAAATGCCATTCTTTAAATCTCTCTGATGTTGCGGATTACCTGTTAAATTTACCCGTCTCAAAGTTATTGTTTTAAAAGTAATAGTCAAACTTAATCCAATTCACATTCCGCCTAATCTTTTGCTTGACACCTGCTCGCACCCAATCTATATTAGCAGCGGTTTAGAAATGGTAAAGAGAAATAAAGCGTCAAAAAGAATAATGGGTGGAGATATTCCTTACGGCAGAAGGAACTATCAACTGTTTTTCGGTGGATTGGCATTCATTATTATCGGCTATGTTCTGATGTGGAATTCGGAGGTTTACAGTCAGCAGGCTTTGACTGTTTCGATTCTTTTCCTGGCTGTGGGATATTTAATCTTGATTCCACTTGCCATCATCCTCAAAGAGAAGAAAAATTCTCAAAGTGAGGCAACATAATCTAAACCCGCTCCAATGGGGTCGTAGTTCAATTGGTTAGAGCACCGGCCTGTCACGCCGGAAGTTGCGAGTTCGAGTCTCGTCGACCCCGCTCTGAAGTTGTCCCGGACAAGATCGGGAAGTCTCGTCGACCCCGCTCTGAAGTTGTCCCGGACAAGATCGGGAAGTCTCGTCGGTCCCGCTCTGAAGTTGTCCCGGACAAGATCGGGAAGTCTCGTCGACCCCGCTCTGAAGTTGTCCCGGACAAGACCGGGAAGTCTCGTCGGCTTGCCAGAATCTTGTATGAACTTAAGGCGTCCCTCTTCTCGAGGATAATATGTGGTATGTATACATTATTTACTCAGACAAAATCGACCGTTATTACGTTGGTATTACAGAAAACCTATCAATGATATTTGCATAATCCGTCTTGATGCCTATGAATGCATTTTTTGCTACAATAAATACTCCTAAGACATCTCTAAAGGGAAAATTGATCAAGGTAGCGGTAAGTGTGCCCCCAAGAACTATCATCGCGGACGGCGCATCAAGAAAATCGTTGAAATCACCCCGTTGAAAATCAGTGCCATGACATTACCGGTCACTCCCAAAATAAATCCGATAACTGTTGCAATATCCATTCTGAAACTACCTCCTGCTTTGGGTATTATGATAAGTCTAATGTCTTAAGATACGGAAAAGAGATTCAGGCTTACAAGTAAATAACACTTTTTCGCGATATTTTTCTCAGCTATTGACAATTATAGTTTACCCCTTTAATATGCATGAGTTAATTTAGACAAATATTGATAGCAACATAAATGGAGTAATATATGAATTCACCGGTACAACGAACATTTTCATCTAAATTGATAACCATAGGCATAATAACATTGATAACTCTGCTTTATACCGGCAGTTCTGTCATCTATGCAAAAAAAGATCCGAGCGACATAACGAATCAACCTCACGATTATAATAAATTCATTTGCGGAACTCGAGCGGACCATTCTCTTCATTCAAAAGCAAAACTGATCCACGCAGAAAATCTGAAACGCTTATCTGACTTACAACTAGCTCCATCCGTCTCGGCGGACTTCGACGAGGGCGATGTAGCGGTAATGGTTGATGACGGCATTCTTATCCGACCACCGGCTGCCAATCCGTTCGACCTCGACGGATTGACATTCCTCTTCACGCCAAACGTTAGCGGCGGTTATGACGTTGATACTGTCTCATTCTCTTTTGATACTACATTCGGATTAAATGTTTTAGCAGGCGACGATACTAACCATGAATTTATCCTTACCGGCGGCTTTTCGTTTCCCTATTTCGACACTACATGGACAAATATCTGGGTTCGTTCAAATGGAAATGTGACCTTCGGCGATATCGGCAACCCGAGTTTCTTCGATCCGAACGATTTCGGTTTGGAATTGCCGATGATAGCCGCTTTTTTCGGCGATTTAGATCCTTCGGTAGGCGGCTCCGTTCATGCAAAAGAAGAATTGACAAAATTCACCGTCACATGGAATGCCATACCCGAATTCGGCGTAAGCAATTCAAATACACTGCAGCTTGTTCTGAACAATGACGGTTCTTTTCAGGTTACATACAATGGATTGGGTATATCAGTTCCTGACAACGGCACCTTAATTGTAGGATTTAATTCGGGAAGAATCGATGCCACCGTTCAGGCGGTAGATTTTTCCGCCGTACCAATAGCTGGGGATAGCAGTGATATTTTGTTTGAATTGTTTAAACCCGTGGACCCGCTGCCGTCACTTGATGCGGTCGCGATCTTTAAGAAATTTTATGAAACCCATGATGATATCTATGACCAGTTAATAATACTGAGTGATTTTGACCAGTTTGATGCGATATCACCTAATGCTGGAGCTTTCCATCTCGGCATAAGCAATTCAGTACTGGGAATTCACGTAGATACGTTCGACTTTTCTGAAGCTTATGGCTCAGCCGGCAGGCTTAAAAGCTACCTCTGGATGAGTGAACTTGACCAATGGCCGGATGATCCGTTTACCCGAAATTTCGGTTTCGGTAGTAATAGCTTCCTTACCGTAATGGGTCAAGAAGCGGGTCACCGCTGGTTATCTCGCTTGAGATTTGACCCTGGTACCGGCGTTAGCGATCTCTTACTCGGTCGTTCTCTCGCTCACTGGAGTACTTTCTTAGGGTTTGAATTGACATCTACAATGGAAGGCGGAAATAATTGGGTAGAAATTGCTCCTAACACATATGAAAATCAATCTTTTGTCGATTACTTCTCAAATTTGGATCAATACGCAATTGGTCTGAGAGCGCCTGAAGAGGTACCTCCGTTCTTTTACATATCCAGCGCTTCAAACAACAGGATTGCTGCAAGAACTGTCGGAACCGTTTCTCCCGGTAGTCAGGCAACCGGAACACGTGTTGAAGTCACTGTAGAAGACGTTATTGCTGCTGAGGGAGCCAGAATTCCAGCGAGGGATTCTGCGCAAAAGGATCTTCAGCAAGCGTTTATACTATTAGTACAGCAGGGTACTCTTCCATCAGATGCGGACTTAGACAAAACAAAACGTTTCGTTGCCGCTTGGAAAGATTATTGGGTCGTCGCCACAGACGGGAGAAGCACGATGTCTACAAACCTCGATACCGTGTTAGACGTGGCCGCAGTCGAGGGCATTGTCGAAGATGCTATTACAAATCTGCCGATCGAAAATATACTCGCTATAAATCTTGATACAGGTGTTGAGCAGACGGTCGCGGCAGGCGGGTACTATACATGGCGTACTTTAGCCGATAGCGTTGGAGAACCGGATGGTTCATTCACACAGATTATCAGCGCCTATCCGTACTTCCCGGATACCTCAGTCGTTTCCGTTACTTTTAACACTACGATTACACAGGACATCAGCCTTACAGAATTACCAACCGGTTCGATTGCGGGAACTATCACAAATTCAAACTCAGGAGCTTCTGTTGAAGCGCAGGTAGTACTCCACGTATTCAGTGAAATCATTGGAGCTTTCGATATTGAAGCAGCGACGGACGGCTCCGGTGGATATTCTTTCGCTGATCTGTATATTACACATCCCGGCGTAATCAGTTATGAAGGAATTACAATTTATCCGGACTTTCCGGGTATTCTTACCGAATTTGGAGAAGTAGCGGTAGAAGAAGGAATCGTCAGTACCGTGGATATAGAGGTTGACGCCGGAGACATACTGCTTGTCAATGATGATCCTAACAGCGGATACAGCGACTACTATACAGATGTTCTTGACTCGCTAAACGTCACTTATCACCACTGGTTCACAGCCGAGATAGGCATTGCTCCCGCTCCGGCGGCTGCCACCGAAACAGGCTATCCAATTATAATTTGGTATACAGGAGATGAAACCGCTAATTCACTGAGCGCATCTGAAGAAGACAGTTTGGCTGCATTTCTTGACGCAGGCGGTCGGCTCTTCCTTACGGGGCAAAATATTGTGGAAAATCTCCCGGATACCAGTGATCTGCTGACGAATTATCTGCAAGTATCCCACGGTGGCACTTCAGGCCTGTTTTTTGCATCGGGAGTAGAAGGAAATCCTGTCACTTTTGGGCTGAATCTGTTTGGAGTTTCAGGTGGTGATGGAGCGAATAATCAAACTTCCAAAGATATTCTAATTCCAACTGGAATAGCTGCCGATGCAATGACCTATGGAACAACGGGATCGGATGTAGCGGCAGTTACCGTAGATGATGGCAATTACAAAGTATTCCTTACAGGTTTTGGATTTGAAGGATTGAATTCGGGTAACACTGTTTTTACCTCCCCTGAAGAACTCATGTTCAGAACACTTACATGGTTTGGCATACCCGGATTGGTTTCAGTTGAAGACGAAATCGTGACTGCGCTGCCGAAAGAATTTTCTCTCGGACAGAACTATCCGAATCCGTTCAATCCCGAAACTTCCATAAATTACGCGATTCCACAGGATGCATCTGTAAGACTGACGATTTACAATATCTTAGGACAGAAGATTTCTACCATAGTAGATGAGCAAAAATCGTCGGGTGTTTACTCCGTTAGTTGGAACGGAAGAAATAATACCGGAAATCAAGTAGCTTCCGGATTGTATTTTTATCGTTTAGAGGCAAAACACATAACCAATGGAAACCAACGGATATTCGTAGATGCCAAGAAGATGCTCCTTTTGCGGTAACAGTGAGAACTATCACTTAATAAAGAGCCGGAGACTTTATTCCGGCTCTTTAAATTTTTAAAATAAGCATTAAAAAAAGGTTCACATATTCCGATGTGAACCTTAAAATATATTCTTGAAATAATATCCATTAGTTAGCCGCTAACTTTTCATCCATTTTTTTGTAATCCGAATTAACAACAACAAAAGAGTGTTAAAAATGTCAGCGTATCTTATCTTTATTGACGCTATCGGACAGGCATATTGAATGAATGAAAAAGTAAAATCAGAATTGATAACTCATCTTTCCTCTTTTCTATCTGAGGAAAGAAACAGCAAATTCGATGATGTATTACTGAACAGAACACGAAAAATCACGGTGGTTTTAGAGGATTTATATCAATCGCATAATGCGAGCGCGGTGATCCGTTCGTGCGAACTATTCGGAATTCAGAATATCCATGTAATTGAGGGAAATAATAAATTTTCCACAAATAATGAAATTAGCGTAGGCTCTGCAGGTTGGGTTAATATCTATAAATATGGTCACAATTCCGAACACGATGCATCATCCTGTTACCATCGGTTAAAAGAATCGGGCTATACCATTGTTGCAACCTCTCCGGACGAGGAATCTAAAGGATTGGACAGCATAAATATTGATGATAAAGTAGCATTGCTCTTTGGCACTGAGGAAAATGGACTAAGCGAAGAGGCATTAGCAATTTCAGACTATAGTGTCGCCATTCCCATGTACGGATTTACCGAAAGTTTCAATGTTTCAGTAGCCTGTTCCCTCATACTGAGAGATTTGGTAGAAAGACTCAGGCGTTCAAATTCGAATTGGAAACTTTCTGCAGAGGAGATCAACGATATAAAATATTCATGGTTAATGAAGTCCGTTAAAAACTCCGACTTGATTGTGAAACGGTTTCTTAATGAAAGAGTATTACCATCGGATAAATCATAAGCCGGGTCTCATCATTTTCATTATAGCGCCACTAATCTTTACTGAAGTCCCTCTCGGCATTAAACGTGACGAAAAAGCGCCGATATAATTCAGAGCTCCATGGACAATGGATGGTCTTTTCCCAAGCTTGCGAATAGCTAATTCTACCACATTTTCAGATTTCGCCGGTGTCGGACCTTTTGCGTGTGTTATATGGGCATGCGATTGGAATTCTGTTGTCGTGTAACCGGGAGACAGACCCATTATATCTATTCCCTGTTTTCGATATTCCCCCCACAACCCTTCTGCAAGGAAAAGGTTGAAAACCTTTGTCGCAGCATAAACACTAAAAAGCGGTACCCCTTGATAGGCAGCCGTTGACGCTAAAAATATAACTGCTCCCTTACCTCTTTTTAACATCGGGTCAATAAATGCGTGGGTAAGCGCAACAGGGACAACGCAATTAAGTTTTACCATCTCTATCTGATAATCGTAATCGTTTTCATGGAACTTCCCTAACATGCCGTATCCGGCGTTGTTAATTAGAACACCTATTTCTTTATCCCCGACCTTGTTTTTAATATTATCAACTGCGTCGGACTTGATGAGATCCTGTCCTATTACCTGTGTTTTAACGCTGCATTCATTCTCTACTTCTTCTGCGATGGCATTCATTTTATCTACCCGCCTCGCAACCAAAATGATATTCATCTTTTTCTTAGCCAGCTGTCTGACAAAGTCCTCCCCTAATCCTGAAGATGCTCCGGTCACAAGAGCCCATTCGCCATATCGTCGCTTCCAATTACTTTCCAATGCTTTTCATCCTTTTTAATTTTAATTTATCAATTCAGAAAATATCCGTTTTATAATTCAGGAGATTAACTTTATGTTGATATAAGTTATTTTTTACCTTATTTCATTATGGTCTTAATACTACTTTTACGAATAAACTATGAAAATCGCCCAAATTAGTAAATATAAATTGCCTCAGAAGGGATACGGTGGAACATCGCGAGTAATAGATTGGCTGTCGAAAGCTCTTATCAAGTTAGGTCACACCGTTTACCTTATCTCTCGAAAGGGAACAAACATACCTGGAGTAGAACTCATCCTTACTCCGAAGAATGTTTCTGATTTTACGCCATTCATTCCCGAAGATACTGACATAGTTCATTTTCACGATACAAACACAGTATTCCCTGACAAACCATTTATAATCACTATGCACGGTAATGATTCAAATGCAAAATTCTTACCTAACACTGTTTTCGTAAGCAAAAATCATGCATCAAGGCATAAACTGGACCGATACGTATATAATGGAATTGACCCGTCTGAATTCATATTTCAAGAAGAAAAGGATGATTATTTTTTATTCCTCTCAAAAGTGTCTCGAAGAATTAAAGGAATTAGAACTGCGATTGAACTTGCAAAGATACATGGTTTTAATCTAATCGTAGCGGGAGGGCGGCGGTTAAATTTCAGTAGTAACATAACTTACGTAGGTGAGGTTGAGGGGATAAAAAAGGCTAAATTGCTTGCGGGTGCGAAAGCGCTTATCTTTCCGATTATTTGGAATGAACCTTTCGGTCTTGTTGTCCCGGAGGCTCTTATAAGTGGCACGCCTGTTATTACGACCAATAGGGGTTCGATGCCCGAACTTGTACCTAACGATGTAGGATATAGATGTGATAATTTTGAAGAGTTTGAGGCGGCAATTAATAATGTCCACACAATATCAAACTATAGATGTAGAGAATGGGCTATGGATAATTTTTCATCTGATGTGATGGCTAAATCTTATATTGATGAATACATTAAAATAATTAATAGTAAGACTCCATGAATGGAAGGAGACGTTTTAGACTCTCCTTTAATTTATGCTGAATACTCTTCTAACTTATTTCAGAAATAGAAGTTTCTTAGTGGTTTTACCTCCGCCGGCTTCAAGAGTATAAAAATATATTCCGGAACTGTTGTTAGCGGCATTCCAAGTTACGGAATAAACTCCCTGATTTAGAGTTTCATTCAGAAGAACAGCTATCTCTTGACCGAGAACGTTATATACCGCCAACTTTACTTCCGCCTTGCGAGCAATCGTGTATTCGATGGTTGTTTGCGGATTGAATGGATTAGGGTAGTTCTGTTCAAGTTCAAACCCCTCAGGTAATGACTTTTCATTCCCAAGAACTGATAGAACGGCGCCGTCGCTTATCCATTGCCTGATGGAAGCAATAGTTGCCTCACTCAAGAATGGGCCGCCAAATGGCATCCGGCTGCCGAAGACATTTCCGCCAGTGTTGGTTACTCCCTCCAGCTTCCAGATAAGTGGACTGGTATCGGGACTGCCGGCAATAACAAGAGGAGCATTATTTGTTGTACTTGCACCTGTTATTTCACCGTAAGATGTGCCGACTTGAAGATTCAAACCACCGAATGTATTACCTGATATATGACACCCCCTGGATGTGCAATTATTGGTGAAAATAGGTTGAATATCTGTTTCATAATCTAAACTTTGAGCCTTTGCCGTACTTATTAATGAAACTGTAATAAGAAACATCGTAAGCAAAGCGTTCATCTGTAGCATCTTTTTCATAGAAACATCCTTTCTTTATTATATTGATATCACCTTAACATTGATAATCATCAGAGGTTCTTATTTCCAATTTTATCCAGCAATTTTTTCCTATTTTTCGATCTGATTCTGTAGTCGATGCTGTCAACAGCACGAACCGCATATTCTTGAGCTGTATAAATTTGCTTCATCACTATTTCGTCATCTCTTTTTGCCATGTCACCGACCGCGAAAAGATTGCGAACCGAAGTTTCCGCCCTTCTATCGACCTTCACATGACGTTTATCCTCGGATAGTCCTTCGTCGTCCAACTCTGCTCCAAGCTGTATCAATAGGTCGTTATAGACTTTGTGCAAACCCAAAGCCACCAGGGCGAATTTGACCTCCACCTCCTCGCCGTCAGCCAGGACGAACCGCCTAAGCTGTCCGCCTTTTTCTCCGACAGCATCTGTTATTCTCTGAGTGTAGACACTGATTCCATATTCAGATAAGAGCTTCTTTGTATCATCATCCGAATTCAACTCCTCGCCATTCGTAAGGATGCTGACTTGTATTCCATAGCGTTCATGCAGCATAAACGAGAGCTGTTCGGCTGCTTTTCCGCTGCCGATAACAGCAACGTTATCTCCCCTCGTGAGATGTCCTTCACATCGGATGCAATAAAGAATGGTTTCTCTGTTCGCAAAAGGATATATCCATTTGGTAGAATCGACTGTCTCCCCTCCTCGCTCTTTCATCACATGAGGTTGTTCATCCATGACACCCGTTGCAAGGATAACATACTCCGACCGCGCTTCAAATTCTCCATCGGAAATTATAAAAAGTTCATCCTCTCTGCTTGCCGACACTGCCGCGCTGTCAATTATGTTAATATTATCAGGATATCCTGATTCAATCCTCTCCCGTGTGTTATTGAGAATTGCCGTTCCACTGATATGAATATGAGTTTCGTTTATCCTCTTTCTTAATTCATCATCATCCGGAGATTTAAACGCTTTAAGTAATTCGCCTTTTACTATCCCCTCATGAAAACCAACCATATTATCGATATTATATATCCACTTTGAGCGAGAGGCTTTTGATGTCTGTTTATCGCCGTAGAACCAGCAGACATTCAGATCGTACTGGACTGCTCTCAGCGCGGATGCCGACCCGCCGATTCCGCCGCCTACTATAATTATATCATACGATTTACTCATAACAGTTATTCCGATTTATGGCGCCATATCGAACAATATCAGCCGCGAATCACTTTCCGCGGTTATCGCAAGCGTTTCAGGACCTGTTATTTTAAGACCATCGCCCGGCTCCAATGTCCATTCGTTCACTTGTATTGTTCCTATCATACTGTTATGAAGATATCCGAGTCGTCCCTCTGATATTTCGATTGAGCCTGAATCACCTGATGAAAGATCGCCGACATAAATAGTTATATCCTGATTGATATCTAATTTGTCTTCACCTCCGCCCTTTGTGACAACAGAATTAAAAAAATCACTGCCCTTACTCACTTCCTTCTGTTCATAACCAGGCTCTATACCCTCTTTTTCTGGCACGAACCAGATTTGCATCAGGTGAACATCCTCCGTCTCGCTTGCGTTCTTCTCGGAATGGTAAATGCCTAAACCAGCCGACATCCGTTGCAATTCTCCAGCTTTAATAAGCCCCTCTCCTCCCGTAGAATCCTTATGTACTAACGTTCCTGACAGTACATACGTAACTATCTCCATATTCTCATGAGGATGTGTATCAAATCCCGTTCCACCCTTTATAAAATCTTCATTGAGCACCCTAAGAGGACCAAACTGAACATTATTCGGATCATAATAATCTCCGAAAGAAAAACTATGATAAGTTTCTAACCACCCATAATTGGCTGTTCCCCTGTCTCCGCTTTTCTTCACCTCTATCATTTCCGTATTCGCCTAAATCTATAATTTAATAATATTTACGTTTTCACAGGCTTCCAATATATTACACTATTGCAGGTAAATCAAGACCGAATTTGTTATCAAAACAGGCAATACTCTCCTGACTGAACATTATACCTTGAAAGTTCGACTATTGTGCGAGTCAGGATTTATTCTGACCGCTCACATCGCATCTATGATGCGAAAAATTCCCCTCTATCAAGAGGGGTGGATTCGAGATACAAAGTATCGAGAAGACGGGGTGTGTTATGAGCACTATTCGTGTGACTCAGGACTTGAGCTAGTCCAGTCATCGACGGTTACCCCGGCTACACTCTCCCGACTAAACATTATATCTTGAAAGTTCAACTTTAATTTCGGATATTGACCGGAACTATTATCGTCTTCAGAGGTAAAATATGAACGGACTGCCGAAATCCGAACGACTTCTATCGCTTGACGTATTCCGTGGTATCAGTATCGCCGGTATGATATTGGTGAATAACCCCGGCAGCTGGAGCCACGTATATCCCCAACTCCGTCATGCGCAGTGGCACGGAGTCACCTTTACCGATCTGATCTTTCCTTTTTTTCTTTTCATAATAGGCGTTGCTATGACCTTTTCACTATCAAAACAGATAGAATCGGGTGCCGACCGGAAGAAAATGATGCTGAAGATCCTTCGCAGGACAGTCATAATTTTTCTTCTGGGTATGTTCTTAGCAGGATTCCCGAATTTCAATTTTGCCACCATAAGAATTCCGGGAGTACTCCAACGTATAGCGGTTTGTTATCTAATTACATCCGTTATCGTGCTGCGTACAGGTTGGAAAGGGCAGGCATATTGGGCTGTCGGGTTGCTTTTCTTCTACTTTCTTGCCATGAAATTTATCCCCGTTCCCGGATTCGGCGCTGGTGTTCTCACTCCCGAAGGGAATTTTGCCGCATTCATCGACCAGAAATTTCTTACAGGGCATATGTGGAGCCAAACAAAAACATGGGATCCCGAAGGTCTGTTCAGTACGCTTCCTGCAATAGCCACAACGCTTACAGGCGTTCTGACGGGCTGGTTCCTCCGCTCGGATAAACCTAAAGTAGAAAAGACCATGTGGCTTCTTCTTATCGGCAACCTCGGACTCTTTGCAGGCTGGACATTCGATACATGGTTCCCGATGAATAAATCGATCTGGACAAGTTCATACGTCATCTATACTTCCGGCATGGCGCTCATCTTTCTCGGAATCTGCTACCACACTATTGAAGTGCTTAACTGGCGAAAATGGACAAAACCCTTCGTGCTTTACGGCTTGAATTCCATTTCAGTCTTCATGCTCTCGGGATTTGTCGCGCGACTCACTATTATTATCAAATTCACGAACGACGACGGTACGAAAACTTCACTCGCCGCGCTTCTTTATAACGAGCTATATGCTTCCTGGCTTCCGCCGATGGCCGCGTCGCTCTCATGGGCGATCACATGGATTACAGGCTTTCTCGTCCTGATGTGGTTCATGGATAAGAAAAAGATTTATATTAAGATCTAGTTTTGTGCGGTCAGGGCAAGCCCAAACCCGCACAGAGAGAAAATTAATATAAAGATTTAGCGGAACGTCGGGCTTTACGAGTTATACTCCTGCAAGCTCTTAACATTCAGGACTCCACCGCTCTTTAGAGCGCGGATTCCCCGAACTGTTGCTTTTTATTCTTCATATATAGTACAGGCTACTGTCCAAAGAATTAGGCTGATCCATCAACTCAAAATAATACATTGATTGATTCAACAGTAGGCAGTATTATTATAAGGTGGTTTTCTTTGATAATGATCTTAACTTTGAGAATTGAATGAAGAAGAGTAAACTCAAAACAGCTAAAAAGTTCAATAAAGAGGCAGACTTGATCCTGTACGAAGGAGATACACTAAAACTCCTAAAACAGATCCCGGGTAATTTCGTGAAGCTAGTTGTTACTTCCCCACCTTACAACATAGGGAAACCTTACGAAAAACGACTAAATTTGGATGAATATCTTTCTCAACAAAAAACAATAATTGAAGAGTGCTATCGAGTATTAAAAAACTCTGGGCATATATGCTGGCAGGTAGGCAATTACGTTGATAATGGTGAAATTGTTCCATTAGATATTTTATTATATCCGATTTTCAGTAAATTGGGATTAAAGCTTAGAAATAGAATCGTCTGGCAATTTGGTCATGGATTACACGCCACAAAGAGATTTTCGGGCAGATATGAGGTAATATTATGGTTTACCAAATCTGATTCGTACTCATTTAATATTGATCCAATACGAGTACCTCAAAAATATCCTAATAAGAAGTACTTTAAAGGTCCTAAAAAGGGGCAATATTCAAGTAACCCCTTAGGAAAAAATCCCGGTGATATTTGGAATATCCCTAATGTTAAGGCTAATCATGTGGAAAAAACAATCCATCCATGTCAATTCCCTGTAGAATTAATTGAAAGATTGGTTTTATCAATGACAGAAGAAAATGATTGGGTATTAGACCCTTTTAGCGGTGTTGGTACTACCTCCATAGCAGCTTTAATTCACAACAGGAAAGCAATAGGAGCGGAAATAGATCCCGAGTACATGAAGATTGCCAAAGAGAGAATTAGAAAAGTCGAGGAAGGTGTCTTGCGCATAAGACCCAAAGAAAGAGAAGTTTACGATCCGGAAAAACCAAACTCAAATTTGCCTCCGAAAACAGTACATCTGAAATCAACCACTCTTAAGTTACAATTTGAAACTGACAAAAACTGAAAAGTCAATATTCGAATATGAAAATTGTATATGAATATTCTCACTTAGGGGGATCAGAAATACTGCAAGTCAGATATCCGCGTATTAACAAGGAGATATTTAAGATTATTTCCAAAATATCCGCAAAAAAATCTAAAATTAGCAAAGAAAAAACTATGAAGGGTAGAAGACTTTATTCCCCCAAAGATATGAACTCACAATTTAGGAAAGAGTTTGAGAATAGAGGATATAAGGACTTACGAGATACGTATACCATCACAATACCTAACAGCAAAGCGAGTATTCCCGGTGCATTCAAACAAATAGATTTTGTCAAAAATAAAGTTCTAGTTGAAGTGCAGTTCGGTAAGTATGCCTTTATGTTTTACGATATGGCTAAGTTCCAATATTTCTTCAATGAAAACAAAGCACAAGTCGGGATTGAAATAGTCCCTTGCCATTCTCTTCATAAGCAAATGTCGACTGGTGTATCTTATGGCGAACAATTAGTATATGATATAGAAAGACTCCGAAGGCATTTTCCAGCAGTCCCCGTAAAAGTAATTTTAATCGACGTGGATTAATAATTCTTTTATGCTTACGAATTGTACTCCTGCAAGCTCTTCACATTCAGGACGCCACCGCTCTTCAAGGCTCGGATTCCCCGTACGGCGGCTGCCGCTCCTGAAAGCGTCGTGATACATGGAATTTGATATTTGATTGCCGCGTCGCCGATAGCGCGTTCGTCGAAACGCGAGGATCGTCCGAGCGGAGTATTAACGATCAGGTTTATCTCGCCGTTGACTATAAGGTCAACTACGTTCGGTCTGTCTTCGGCGACCTTATAAACAGGTTTTACGTTCAAGCCGTTCTCTTTCAGCACCTTGCATGTTCCGCCCGTTGCGATAAGTTCAAATCCCATCTCGGCGAAATCGCGTGCTATCTCCACGACTTTCCGTTTATCGTTATCGT
>JADFMS010000009.1 GCA_022563775.1 Fidelibacterota bacterium
CCATTCAAGGTTCAGCCGCTTAAAATCAGCCGCATATCTCTCATCGAAAGTTTCGACCTTTACTTCATCGGGTAAGTTCATTCGTAAAGTTTTCCGGTTAGGCAGTTTCTCACGAAATTGCGCCCCGCTAAAGTATCATTAACGACATTCAATAGCAATTTAAGCGCTGACATTTTCAGTTCCTTGCACGAAAATCGGTAGACACTATTTCGTCTGCACACTATATTTTTCTGATGAATTTACCGAAATACGGTCAGATGGTCACAGCGATGAGAGAGTGCGATCCGTCCTATGACGGGAAGTTTTACGTTGGAGTTTTGACTACCGGAATTTACTGTCTTCCTTCATGCAAAGCCAAACTTCCCAAACTCGAAAACGTCGTCTTTTTTAACACACGGGAAGAAGCCATTGCAGCCGGTCTTCGCGGTTGTAAACGGTGCAAATCCGAACGCTACCCCGATGTGCTTCCTGAATGGCTGCCGGCAGTGATAAACTTCATGAAAACCCGGCGCGGTGAAAAATTGAATGAAAATCTGCTTATGGATATGACAGGTACAAACATTTCCACCGTTCGGAGGTATTTCAAGATCCACCTCGATTCGACTCCGCTGGCATTTCACAGAAAGATTCGTCTAAAATACGCGAGAGAATTACTCGAAGACGGCAATGACTATCTCACGGCCTGTTTCGAGAGCGGATTCGAATCGTTCAGCGGGTTCCGCGATGCCTTTCTGAAAGAATTCGGAACTTCCCCGGGAGAGATTCATGCCGACCGGTAAAATAATCTATTCGAATTTGCAAAGCCCTTTAGGCGAGATGATCGGCGGTGCTACCGATGAAGGAGTATGTTTTTTGGAATGGCATGACCGGGGCGGGGTTGAACGTGTTTTGTCCCGCGTACGGAAACGGTATAAGAAAGACCTTGTTCAGGGGATTTCCGGACACCTTCTTAGACTGCAATCTCAACTTGATGATTATTTTTACAGGTCGCTAAAGCAATTCAGTGTCAGGATCGACGTCTCGGGTACGGCGTTTGAAATGGACGTCTGGAATCAATTGGAGAAGATACCCTATGGCGAGACCCGGAGCTATGGTGAGATCGCCCATAAGATTGGAAAGCCCGGCGCCTCTCGTGCGGTTGGCAGGGCAAACGGAGCGAATTATTTATCTATTTTAATTCCCTGTCACCGGGTAATTGAATCCAGCGGAAACCTGCGCGGTTATGGGGGAGGGCTCTGGCGTAAGAAACAGCTCCTCGAACTTGAAAGCAGCAGTTTCTCCGGACATAAAGGGCTGACGCCTATCCGCTCTTACAATACGTAGATGAGACTGAATGCCGGATCAGGCTTCTCTTACTGAATCAGAGCTCTGCCGGCTCAATCAGATTATGTCGTCAAGCGTTATTTCCGTTGTGAAAACTGTCAGTGCTCTTCCGCTTACTTTTACTTTTTCCGGCTCACCATCCGATATTTCGACAGTAACATCCACGTATCCTGGGCGGCCCATTGCCACTCCCTGCTCTCCCCTGAATCTGAATTCCTTCCCGTCATGCTCGGCGAGCCTGTTGTGAACTAAATACGCTCCGAGCGGACCGTTCCCGTTTCCTGTAACAGGATCCTCGTTTATACCAATGGCGGGGGCAAACATTCGTGCTGTTGTCAGTATATCTTCACGTCCGGTATCAAACGTAAAAAGGAAATAAGCGGGACATTTAATTGCTTTGCTGATTTCTTTTAACCGGGGCAGAGATGGTTCCAGAGAATTCAACAGCTCCGAACTCTTTAATCCGAGCATGACTTTCGGTCCACCCGTCGACACTATCTGAACCGGACAATTCTCATATAAATCAGATGAACTGATACCAAATGCGGACAGAATTTCCTCCGTCACATCCCTTTCGAGAATATCCGAAATCTCAACTTTTCCCTGTGTCATTATAACACTTATCTCTCCGTTATCAGAAACTATCTCAACCGGCAATATCCCAATTCCGATTTTATGCATCAGAACGCCCGGAGATGCTTGACCCTCAACAGCCCTTATATAATGCGCCGCTATCGTGGCATGACCGCAAGTAGGCACTTCCATTGTCGGCGTGAAAAAGCGTATCCATACCTCATGATCGTCATCTGTCGGCGATAGGATAAATGCCGTTTCGGAATTGTTGAGTTCAGTTGCGATTCTCTGCATCTCATCGCTGGACAAACCGTCAGCGTCAAGGACTACACCGGCAGGATTCCCCTCAAACTTTCTGGTTGTGAATGAGTCCACCTGAAACACTTTGATTTTTCTTTCCTTTGACATAGCCTTTTGATTATTTGCATGTACTTTAAGTTGAAATTTACTACTTTTGCAGTGATATTTTAATATCTATTTTCAATTATCTTGGGAGGGTTAAAATTGGACCTTGTATTAGACCTGTTGAGAGCGATCCATGTAATCAGCTTTGTGTTCATGTCTATTCCCCTGTTCAATCTTATCGTAGTCAGTGAGCGCGGACGTTTTGGGCCTGATTTTAATTATTCTATTGACAATTACATGGAAAATATATTAAGGGGAGGGGCAATCAGATGTTTTGTATTCCAGGCTTCGGTCGGTATTACGGGGATATTACTCATATTTCTCGGACCTCTCGGAATTGAAGCGCTGTGGACGAATTGGATTATCGCACTGAAAACCGTTCTCCTGTTTACACTGATAGCATTGCTTTCACGTGTGCATTTCAAGATTCAACCGGAAATTGATGCCTTGATAGCCCGAATAGACCCTGAAACTCCTCCATCAAAAGATATTACGGATGCCATAAAACCACTACGAATGTTTCGCAAAAAACTTGCCTCGTTTTGTCTTTTCATAGTCTTAGCCATAATCATTTTTGGGCTGCAGGTTTACAGCCCCTTTACACCGCTGGCGACCGGCTCACTTCTAATTTTAGCAGCTCTTTTTTCGAGAATGGCGTACACTAAAGGAATACCTTTCGGCTGGATGTAACTACCTATCTGTATTAGTATTAGCCGGGAATCGGCAAAAACCGATCCGAATTGAACTTTATCCAACTCCACTTTTATACATCTTGATTCTCCTGACTCTAATGAGCATATTAATCGGCAATCGCAAATAATCTTTTAAGGGGTAAATTATCTCAACAAGTATCTCAATACGCAAAAAGTCTCAGTGATTGCTTAAGGCAAGATAGTGTCCCAATTTAGCAATATTCGATAGTTGTACTCCACAGCCAGAAATACCCTATTTCTTAGCGTTTCCACTTTTATAAGAATTTCCATTACAACTCTCGTAATGATCTTGATCGCTCGCACTTACGGTGCGGAAGAATTCGGTAAGATAGCTCTATCTATCACAATTACAGGGATATTGCTATATATTGCGGATTTTGGACTTAACGTATATTCCACCAGGGAGGTTGCAAGGGATAATTCGATCATCCGCTCGCTCACTTCAACCACTTTAAAAATTAAATTTCTCTCCTCTGCATTTACACTGCTTATCACATGGATAATTATTGAAGTGCTTGACTATCCATCCGATACGAGATTGCTATTGTACTTATTTTCAATTTCAATGATAATATTTTCATTTACATCATATCTGGTGGGAATATTTAGAGGAAACAGTCGTTTCGAATACGAAGCAATAGTTTATCTCGTTCAAAGTCTGACCGTATTAGTCTCTGTTTTATCGATAATTCAGAATGAAGGAACAATTCATAATATTGCGGGCGCTTTCATCGTCTCGAGAGTTCTGGGATTATTGATGTCTATCGTACTGTATCATAGACTTCTTCGTGGAACGACCCCGGCTGTCGAATTTCGTTCTTTCAAGACGGTAGCCCGTCAATCTTTCCCGTTCGCAACGCATGCTCTTTTCGGTACCTTATACCTACAGGCAGACACGATATTTTTATCAAAATTAGGCGGCGACTTGGAGGTAGGGCTATATCAAGCTGCGATGCGGATTGTCATCGCTTTGCTCTACTTACAGGATATTCTGGCTAATGCCTTTTTCCCATCACTTTCGCGGCTTTACAAATTATCTACAGATGAACTCATTAAAAAAGGCAGGCAGTTGAATTTTTATCTGTTCACCCTTGCGCTTCCATTGAGTATAGGAATTTTTATTCTGAGTCCGGGAATAGTCAGCACCGTATATACGCAAGAGTTCGCCGGCAGTTCTCTCATATTACAATTTCTTTCCTGGTTGATACTGCTTAGATTTATCGGGGCTTCGTATGGAATACTGCTGTCGGCTTCGGACAACCAGAAGTTGAGGATGATTGCCGTGATCATTGCCGTGACTCTTAATCTCACCCTGAATGCGCTGATAATTCCGGAATACGGAGCACATGGTGCAGCCGGAGTTTCCTTGCTCACCAACTTTTTTGTTATGGGAATTTACGTTTATTTCATCAAAAGCAGATTAAATACATTTCTCGTAGATTTCTCCTTTGTCAAGATATTCGGATTAAATCTCTTGATCGGTCTTTTGCTATATAGTGTTAAGGATATCAGCATCACTGTCACAATCCCTATCTCGATCTTAATTTATATTTATTTAGTCTATACTTTTTTCTTACCTTTGGCTGAAAAGGCAAGGATTAGAGAGCTTGCAGTTAAGCTTGCATCTATGTTCAAATGATTTATGAAGACCTGTAAAAATAAATGAGAGCCATTATCTTAGCAGCCGGCGCTTCCCGCAGACTTTTACCGTTTACCGCCGAAAAACCAAAGTGCCTTATTGATATAAACGGTGGCACGATTCTCGACCACCAGCTTGATATTTTAAATTCTTTCGGTATAAATGACATTGTCATCGTTGTAGGATATAAAAAGGAAAGTATTTACAACGCTGTTGAATCAAACTGGCCGGAACTTCAGATTAAATTTGTTGAAAATCCAATTTATGATGAGACTAATACTCTCTATAGTCTCTGGCTGACAAGAGAATATCTCATGGAGAAATTTCTCTACATTAACGCCGATGTGCTTTGTCATCCTGACGTTATTGGAAGACTCCTTGAATCACCAAATTCTTCATGTCTCGCTGTGGATATAAAAAAATGCGGCGAGGAGGAAGTCAAGGTAATACTCGACGGAGAGACTCGAATAAAAAGTATCGGCAAAGAACTTGACTTATCGATATCCTCCGGAGAATTTATCGGCATAGGTAAACATGGGGCAGAAGGCAACAGGCGTTTTATAGAAATCTTAAATAGTGAAGTTGAAAGGGGGAATTCCTCTAAATTTTTTGAGTTTGCACTTGACAGGCTCATAGATGAGTTTCCATATCAAATGGTAGACATTTCCGAATTGCCATGCATCGAGATCGATTTTCAGAAAGACCTTGAAGAGGCACGAAATGTAATCCTGCCAAAAATATTGAGTATGCAGCGTGGCAATTGAACCTTTAAGCGAACTTAAAAAAATATGCTGGAAGGAAACAGAAACCGTCTGGTATGCAAAATATGTAATCAGACATTTCTCCATTAGATTTACTCGCCTGCTTTTACCGACAGGCATCAGTGCAAATCAAGCTACTTTTATATTTCTTATTAGTGGAATGTTAGGTTGTGTCTTACTTGGATTTGGATCTCAGTCACTTGCAATTCTGGGAGTAATCCTCATACAGGCAAGTTACGTATTCGATTGTGTTGACGGCGAAATCGCGAGATACAATAAGCAGTCGAGCGTAAATGGTGTGTTCATAGACTCGGTCGGTCATGTGATAATAACCCCTTTGATTTTTTTCTCAATGACTATGTTCATGTTCAATAACACGCACCAGGTGAGTATCATAATTCTTGGTATTGGTGCAATGTGGTCGTCGATCCGCCCGATGGCTAATGCCAAAGCCAACGTTCTACTCAGCTTGCTGCAAATGAGTCATTTGGCTTATTATGATTATACGAAATTAGGAACCAGAGGCATATCTACGAGCGATGCTCCTAAAGTAAAAAGTTCTTTTGCTTCCTTTCTGATCGATATATTAAGTTATCCCGCAAGCATGAACATAGTATCGATTCTGTCGATGTTATATTTTTATTCCCCCATTGCCTCGACATACTTTATAAAAGTTTACTTCGGTCTCCACATCTTAATCCAAATTTACTTACCTATTAAATGGTACAGACAAAATTCGGTAGAGAAAGACTTCCTGAGCCTTCGCGATAAGGTTCTTAAAACTTATAAGGATCAGAAATCTCAGAAATCATAATATCTTTTTACGAAGTTATTTCAGGCAAGAATAATTAGATTGTATAACCTTCGATCAGGATACAATAAAAACTTCTTTAACGAAATGGATTAGAGTAGATCAGTACAGGATAATTTATTTATTCATCCACAACTCTCTGAAGGATTGAATATATTTCTTTGCCGGTTTTATCCCAGCTAAATTCCATTACGCGAGCTCTTCCCTTTTCGATTAATTCCTTAGCAGTTTTCTCGCTATTAAGCACTGTGTTTATCGCTTCGGCAAATCCTGTGATATCTCCGGGCTTTATTAATAATCCCGCGTTGCCAACTAATTCCGGAATGGAGGAAATGTCTGAGGCAATGACAGGTACGCCCGCCAGCATGGCTTCGAGCGGCGGAACACCGAACCCTTCGTATAGTGAGGGAAAAATGAGCGCTGATGCCCCCCAATAGAGCGCTATTAATTCATCTTCGCTTATATATCCCGTAAATATTATGCTATCATTCATCTTCTTCTGACTTATATAAGCTTTTAAACGCCCCGTGTACTTTGGCATCATATCCTCTTTCCCTGCTAATACTAATTTCACCCCGGAATCACCAGTATCCTTTTTATAAAGGCTCAGGGCATCGATGGCTGTTTCAAGGTTTTTCCGTTCGTCGATACTTCCTGCAAAGAGAATATATTTAGAGGATAGTCTGTACTTCTTCATCATTGAATCAATAACATCTCTTCCGGGATTTGAGGAAAACCTGTTTGAAGGAGCCTGGTACACTACACTGATTTTCTCGGCGGGAACTTTTATTATGTCGATTATGTCTTTTTTTGTGTGATTTGATGCAGCAATAATATGGTCCGCCCTTTTCGCTATCCTTGGGAGCGCCCATTTCATATAGTCTCTATAGAGCTTGTTAGGGTGTACATGGGGGACCTTAAAGTAGGCTAAATCATGAAATACCACCACAGATTTGCAACCCGGATTAATCGGCGGGGTATAATTGGGTGAAAGGAGTACGTCGATTTTATCCCGACGCAACCGATTCTTGAATATCGTATTTAGCCAGAGAAGGTATAGCGGTTTCCTTATTTGCCTTGAGTTTATTTTGCTTAATCCGAATTCCTGAATCCCTGTGAAGCTGTCATCGGTATAATAAAAAACTTTGCTCCCTCTTGCATGTACGGCGAGAGCCTCATAAACTCTTTCGGTGAAGTATCCTATTCCTGATTTGCGCTTTAACAGTAACCTCGCATTTATACCTATCCTCAATTTACAAAGCCTCTATTCGCCCCATTTTTTGTTGTAAAAAATCTCTGACCGCCTGCAATGCCATTCTTATAAAATGCGGTTTACCAGTAGCAGTCCAATATATGATTTTCAGGATCATCGTAGCCATAATATAAGAGTACCCTATTTGCTTTATCAGAACTGGGGCATGAAGTTTTATTAAATATAACCTGTTCCTGAATTGGTAATATAAATCTGGAAAGTTTATATTTTTTACCGTAGCATTTACCGTATGATATATTTTACTATTGGGTTCAAATATTATTTTGTAGCCACTTTGCACCACTCTGAGACAATAGTCGGTATCCTCCTGATAGGCGAAAA
This sequence comes from Fidelibacterota bacterium, assembly GCA_022563775.1. The sequence goes on from JADFMS010000009.1 coordinate 7,820, forward strand.
AATCTTCATTTAACATACCCACTTCGTCGATAATTACTCTACTTATACAAAGGAGACATCCCGAAGCAAATTTTATACTACGACTTGTCAAATCAACGGAACTAATTTCCTTTCCCCTTCCGTACATGATCCCGCTGCCTCTCATCAAGTTAATTTTTCCGCCGCCATACCAAACTTTGGTTTTATCGTCTTCGTACATTATTAATCCTGTTGAGAGGCCGACCTTCTCATCCTCGAATGATTTTAGCAAAGGTTCCAAAAAATCGGGTTCCACAGTCGTGTCGTTGTTGAGTAAAACTACATAATCGGCACCCCGGTCGTATGCTGCTTTGATGCCAAGGTTATTCCCCCCCGTAAATCCAAGATTAATCTTCGATTCCAAAATAATCGCATCCGGAGCCGCCTCGGCTAAATAGTTTATTGAATGTTCGTTCGAAGAGTTGTCTACGACTATTATTTCATATCTTTGATAAGTAATTTCTTTAAGAGAGTTCAGACACTCTTTTGTTAATTTTTCGTTATTGTAGTTTATCAGTATGATAAATACATATGGTGTTTTTATTTCCATTAAAGATGAATGCCCGCAGCACCGGCATCAGTTAACAATTAGTATATCAATTCCTGAATTAAGTTGCGGTAATAATACCTCACTCCTATCATTTATGTTTAAAAAGAGTTGGGTTTTCAATAAATCCACTTGCTAAAGTTAGAGCTATTACCTGAAAAACCGAGTTGAGCATTGCTGGCATAAAGGTAAAAAATGAGAGAAACACCATAAACGTCAACAGAGCATAAAGATTGATCAACATCAAATTGGGTTTACTTCTCATTTTGTGATACAGCCTGCTCATAATGATTCCCCAGATTAAGGAACCGATGACCACCCCGGCTATTCCAAAATCAGCATAAAAATACCACATGTAAGACATTGTAGTGAATGATTTTGTAACAATGTACTGGAACTTAGCCACATTGAGATATTCCGATATAGGGTCCTGGAGTTGTAACAGAGCATAAATCCAATCCAGAATATTGGCGCCGTAATTGTAATCTGTGAGGTATTTTACTCCATTTGCCACGTTTTCTAAATTCATCACAGTATACATGTAAGGACCTGTAAAATTTGCATAGTCCTCTGAATATTTCATGTTTGACACGTTATAGATAAAATCTCCAATAAATTGTGTCGTCCTCAACTCTCCCACACCCCAGAATACGAATGAAAGGACGATTATCGTGATGAGTAATGCTTTTACCCTTAATGGTTTCTTTAGATAATGAATGAGCATGATAATCATAAACCCTAACATGAATATAAATAACCGATTCAGCAAAAAGACGTAGCTTATTAACCCTACGAGAAACATAACTCCGTATGACACTTTTGTTAAAACCTTATGCTTGAATATCAATAGGTACTCTGATATTAGCATTAACACAATCGGCAGTGTTGACACGATAAGATGAAGGCCGAATATTCCGAATTCATGCCTCTGGGTTTCACGAAAAATGGTGAATAAGGGAAGATATCCGATTATTTGCCACTCCAATATATATGCGACGGTGTACGCTAAGAACATCAAATAAATTACCCGCCTAAATGAATTCCTTTTTATATCATCGTTAAATCTTTCCGCTTGAAACGGGATACTTTCATATCTGAAATTTCTGTGAATATATGTATCGGCTAAAACGCCAACAGGGTACGCAGTGAGCCCTGAGACAATTACAAACCATGCTTTTAGGCTCCATTCCCTCTGGTAATAGCTCAAATTGAGAAGCGTTACCCCTATTACCATACTCCAAAGAATTATCCAGAATCGTGCCGGATGAAAAATATCAGCGTTTTTCCGGAATCCAAACAGAAGGGTGGTTATTGAAATTCCTATAAGTACTGTTGCTGCCGGATTCACGAATTGTATGTTTTATATGTTTAAACGATTCTTACTTTTGGGAATAGATCTCAATTCAGTGTCAAACCAATAACTTCTAATTCCGCTTCTCTTTTCTAAGATACTTCAAATCGCTGCGTATATGGCCTTTGATAGACTCCAATGTTGTAGCGCTTCTTGCGTCATATTTTGTTGTATGTTCGATCAACTCCAAGAAAAACACATATCCAACCGCAGCAATTAAACTTAATATAGTTACCATTATCACGGTCAACGCTCTTTGAGGCGAGGACCGGCGCTCGTGCGGAACAGCCATATCCAGAACTTGAAGAGTTGGAGTATCACGGGCTTCACGGATTCTTGCCTGCTCATATTGTTCTGTTAAAAACTTAAATATTTCACCCTGAACCTCGAATTCCCGTTCGATTCTCAGGAAATTGACTGCTAATTCCGGAACGTCCTTAAATATGGGATATACTCTCAATGAGGTTAAAACATCCGTTGAATCCTCTTCGGATGATTCTCCGTACTTTATTAATCGCAGCTGATCTTCAAAGCTCTTTATTTTCCTCTGCAATTTTTGTACTTCCGGGTTTACCTTACCTAACGAAGATTCCATCACCTCTAAATCAACCTGGGCAAGAATTATTTCAGCTTTTATCTGCGAGGCAATGGTCACTGCAGCTTCTGTTTGTTCCTCTATTGCAACGGTACCGGTTGATTCCATATACTCCTGGAATTCATTCTCAAGATCGGTTAACGCATTTTTGGCTTCGTTATATCTCCCCTCAATAAACACTCTATTATCGCGCGCCCATTGGCTTTTCAATCTTTTATTTATCCTGTCAAGTTCGGAAACCATAAAATTCGTTACATCCGCAGCTAATTGACTCGCCTCTTTTTCTTCTTCTTCCGTCGCTAACCAATCTGTCTCCATTGATACATCAATGACTATGCTGCCGTCTTCTTCCAATTCAAAATTAGATTTTTCACGGAGTTCTTCGACAGCGTCTTCAAAATAATCCGATTCCCACCGCTCATCGAGATTAAACTCCATTACTGTGTTAGTGTTGAGCGTTCTGCTCGATAATATCGCCAGAAGGGATTTCGCCTCGCTGGACTCGATCCCTAATCCTGCGAGATCCGCTAAGGGTATCTGGTCTGACAATGATGAAAATCCCATTTCGTTTTCTGATTTAGGCACCATTATAATCGAAGTCGAGGTGTATGTCTTCGCCATTACCAGGGTGATTACAATGGTTAGAACGACTAAAAATGTGACTATCTTGATGATAGTCCATCTTCTCTTTACCAAAACATGGGCGTAGTCAATGAAATTAGAAGCGAATTCGTTGTTCGTACTCATTACCGCTCTTTGTATTACCTAATCGTTTTCATTTTAAATTATGTCTTGTTCCCAGTGTCAAACTAGCTTTGTGCCAGCTAAAATCAACGCTCCTGCGCTCTGATTGTTCCAATTGTTAATATCAAATTTAATCTTGGTTTTAAGTAAGTTGTGCTGTCAACCGGACTATTTTAAAAGATCGCAGCCCTTATTGCAATCTGAATATAGCAAAGCGGAAGAATTTCTTATCTTGACAAGTTTCTTCCGCAAAGCCATAAATCAATCTATCAAATATGTCATGAACCCGGTTTATTCCTTATAGATCAATAATAAACTAATATTTAATCTACTCTTAATGCCTCCGCTAATTTCCAGCAATGACCCCAGGTAAAGACATCTACGGCACCGAGTTTACCTCCCCATTTAGCGATCGTAGAATCTGTGCAAGTCTGAGCTACGGCGTTTAAGTACGTATCAAACAACAGCCAGGAATTAGCCCAACCTGTCTGCTCTGCAATCGCCATAAAATCTACCGTTTGCAATGCCATTGCCGCATTCGCTCTGATATCATAAATGTACTCTTTTTGTGTTTCGACGTCCTGTCTCGTACCACGCCTGCCTAAATGTCCCGAAACCAGAGTTTCAAAATCAAATGAGAGTACTTCGTCGTGTGCAGCTACATATCCCTCAACGTCTGTCGTTATCGCCAGGTATTTGAAGGGAGTCCATCCGGGGAAGATGACGTCTACAAACATAAGTACCTTTTGCCTGGGAGCGTAGATAAAGATATTACCCGGATTATGATTTACTCCCCTGTAAGAGAGCTCTAATCTCTGGTTTCCGACCTTCAACGTATAATTATCCTTGAAAGTCACGGTCGGCATCGGCACAGGTGAACCTCCTAAAAATGCTCCGAACGGCGCTATCCTGCTCTCATCGGACATACCGGAAAGATTTTCTGCTGTTAGTTCATGTGCTATATAAGTAGCGTCGGCTGGATACATGCTCGCAGCAGCAATATGGTCAGCATGGGAATGACTGTAAATTACATGCGTTATCGGCTCTGTTGTTGTTTCGGCTATGGCTGCCAATATCCGTTCTCCAATATTGGGAGGGGCGTCGACTACAATAACTCCTTCTCCCGTGGTCAGGAAGATGATTTGATAGACTCCCTCTGTCACCCAGTAAATTCCATCACCTATTTCTTCCACAACATAACCTTTTTCCTGTGGGATCGAAGGTCCGTACGCAGAAGAAGGCACCGGTAATGCCGTCGGCTTCTCTTGCATCATTTCTGAAGCCATTCTTCCCGTTTCGTCTGTATCAGCCATCTCTTGTGTAGATTGACAAGACAGTGTGACCAGCAATGCAAAAATCGCAAAATGGCCTAATCTCATAAACCCCGATTTGTTCCGGATATATTTTTCCGCTACGTTCATCCTACCATCTCCTCTCTTGATAAGTGTACCTTGAGTACGTACTTGTAAGTATTCAAAAATCTAACATTTCCGGCGAAGCGTAGTATATTAAAGATAAGGATACGAATCAATAAAATTATGAGGGATGACGCTTATTATTTGATACAATATTTAAATTAAGCTACCGCCAATTCACACAGCTTTTCTTTAAAAAGTCTTACCAGTTGATTTGAAGAACTTAGCTTCTCGAAATCGCTCCCCCGGAGTATTACAATCTGTCTTTCGTCACTCAAAGCGCTCAAAATCAGATCCCTTGCGCCGGCTCTTTCTTCCTGTTCCTCTGTGAGCCCGTTTATTGCAACCAACACTCCGAACGATAATCCCCTCTTTTTTATTATGTTGAGCAGCGATTTAATCTGGGTGCTGCTTACAGGCTCTAACCAATGAAACGCGCCGATTGTAAGGATATTCGGGAGGAAGTATAAGCCGTTCTTATGCCGGTCATTCCAACAAACGATGTCCACCTCGTCGTCTTGAAATTTGTTCTTCTCACTCCTTTTTGTAACCGTAATCCCGGGAATCTTTCTAAGGAGACTGATCATAAGTTTTTCCAAAGCAACACCCTGTTCCTGCTTTGATTCGCTCTTCCCGATTACACTAAGATACTGCTGTACCTTTACTTGTGATACCTGGGTCAATTTATTGCCTTCTCGGATTCATATTTTCTTGATTTGAGAGATTTAACAATTTCAACGAAATTCATGCTCTTAAAGCTTTCCAAAAATTCCTTGAGGGACACGTACATAACCGATCCGGGAATTTGCTCCCAGGACTCCGAATCCGGCTCAGGTCCTTCAAGATAGAGCAGCAGCAACCAGCTTGCGTTTGAATTTTCTAAATACGATTCGATCTGACTGGATAATCGTGTAACGCTTGTCGCGCTGCTAATATGCTGCTTGACCTCTATGAGCAAAGGGTTACCCACTATCGACTCAAGCTCGTCTGCCCAGACCGCCATGTCTGCTCCCGTATCCCAATATTTGGATTTGACAAGGACGTTCACGCCGCTTTTTCCGAGAGCCTGAACTACTGCGTTCTCCGGATGGGCGCCCCATGTGCTTTCGGGGGAGTTCAGTTGCGATAGAAGATCATCAGCGAGGTCGCCTATCGGTAAATTGTTTTCACTCTCAGTGGCAATCTGATTTCGATCCTGCTCCGGCGCCCTGAGAACTTGATCTAACGCAAATTCAACAGCCTTTTTATTAGAAACGTCAATTCGCAAATATAAAGAACTTTTGAGTCCTACCGTTGATTCTTTCATCTCAGGAGAGGCTAAAATCAACACCCTCTTCCCAATTCCGTGAGCAAATCCCACTTCATAATATACGTTTGAATTATCCGCCCCCGCTGATAATACAGCAACAACAAATTCTGACGCTTTTATCGAGTCTTTTACTTTTTGTTCCCAGTATGCAGCGGATTTTACCCCGTTGGTCTCAACCCTTGTTATAAATCCTCTACTCACTAAAATGCTTTGAATATTGGAACTGTCGATTCCGGCAGGTGATGAAATATAGCACATTCTTGGTGAAAGCTCGAATTTCAACGTAAAGCCTTTTGGTAAGTGATTTTAATACTGTTCATAAATTCCATTTTGATTTCAGAATTCACTTCTGCACACGAGTCAAACATGACCAAGCCATTTCTTCAGACTATATTAGCCGAAGATGAATAATAAATCAAGGGAAATTGGTGGCAATTTGAGGAGAATTACATTAATTCTTAGAAATTCATTACCCTCAAAGATCCAACCCCTCGTAATACTCTTTCAATATTTCCAGCACTTCGGGTCGGCTGAAATGCTCCGGTACCTCTTCTCCCGCCGAGAGCAAATTACGGAGCCTGGTGCCGGACAACATCAGCCTCTCTTCTTCGCCGTGAGGACAGGTTTTGGTTGATGACATCCCTTCGCAGCCGGAACAATAAAAAGTCCAATCTATAGGCAATATATTTATTTTTAGCGCCTCTTCGGGAATTTCATCGAATATTTTCTGTGAATCGAATGGACCGTAATAATCTCCGACTCCCGCGTGATCTCTGCCTACAATAAGATGCGTACAGCCGTAGTTCTGCCTGAACAACGCATGCAACAGAGCCTCACGGGGACCCGCATAGCGCATGTCAAGAGGATATCCCCCTATTACAACACTCCCTTCAACAAAATAGTTATCGACAAGGGTTTCGATGCATTTGGCGCGAACGTCAGCCGGAATATCGCCCTCCTTGACGTTCCCGACTAGCTGATGGATGTAAAGACCGTCGGAAACTTCTAATGCGATCTTTGCCAAGTACTCATGCGACCGGTGCATAGGGTTACGCAGCTGGAGACACGCAATCCGCCTCCATCCTTTTTCGCTGAACAGTTGCCTGCTTTCACGAGGCTGCTGATAGACTCCCGCAAATTTTTCGGGAAATATCCCTTCACTGAGTACTTTCAGTGAACCGCCGAGGTTTACCTCTTTTTGCTCCATGACCATCTTTACGCCCGGATGGTTCAAGTCATCTGTTTTATATACTTCAAGAGATTCGAGATTTTTGTCGACGGTGTATTTATCTTCGACTTTCATAATTGCCATTGTCTCATCGGTTTCGGGGCTCTGCAATGCCACTTCATCGCCGATGCTGACGGAAAAGCTCTCCTCTTCGCTTATCGACAACGTTATCGGAATCGGCCAAAAGGTGCCGTTACTCGTTTGCATCTCCCCGACTACGCTCTTCCAATCGTCATGAATCATGAATCCATCAAGCGGCGTAAACCCTCCGATACCGAGCATGATGAGGTCTCCGGCTTCCCTGCTGCTGATTTCGATCTTTTTTAGTGAGTCGGAGCGGCGAAGTTCTTCCTCTTTTTCCTCTCCCTTGAGGAGAAGAATATTTAGATCATTACCTCCGTGCGGCGGTATCAATTCATTGCTCATATGGCAAATATTCTGTTAATCCAGACTGTCTAAAATCGATTTATATCTGTCGATGCGGCTCTTCCTCTCGGAAGCGAATTTTCTTATTCCTTCGAGAATGTGCTTTGGTGAAAGGTGCGCCTCTTCCATCACCTCTTCCAACGACCCTCCCGTCCGCCAACGATTGTCGAAGTCAGATGAGAGCGAGTATTCATCAGTAATATCGCCCCCGGACCAGTTCGACATATTACCGATTGAACCGTTTGTTATTATCATGCTGTCAGCTTTGTCTGCCTTTGAGAAAATTTTGTTCCTCTGTTCTTCTGATTGCAGTTCAAACAACTGAAGGCTGACAGCTGAAACAATCTTTACGTTTGGACCTTCCTTTAAGATTTCCGGCAGCACCTCGATGAGATTGGCGGTTGTCGCCGTTCCTCTGACCACCACCACACCCTCTTTCGGTTTACCCGGTTCATAATCTTTTATCAAATAGGCGCCCTTCGCAGCTGCAAAATGACTATCCATACCAAGAGCTTTTCTGTCGGGAATCGTGATTGACGGTCTCGTTAAGTGCAGCGCAATTATGTGAGCGCCGGTCTTTAACGCCGCTCCCAACACTACCGGCACCTCGTTGTGCTCCCAGGGATGGAGGTCGATTACATGTCCTCGCGGGAAGAGTTGAGTTACACCTGTGGCAAAAATCCCGAAATGCGTCCTCGAATCTTCCGCGGTTTCAGGACCTGAATGACCGGCAATCCAGATAACTTTTCCTAATTTGATCTGTGAATCCTGACACAGCTGACTGAAAAGCCTCATCGGTCCGTATTTAAGATAGCTGAATGAACCGTATGTCGAACATGTCCCGAAAAAACCTATAAATTTTTCAAATGGCTTAGGCGCTAAATTAACGGAGGCTATGCCTGCGACGATGCCTGAATTCGCAAATTCGGTGATCTCCTGAGGAAGCAGGCTGCCGTCAGGGTTTTCATTCTTTTCATATCTTCCCCAACCCTCAAAATCTCCCCAGCCTTTTGAAAATCCCGAGATATTTGTAGAATCGGCAAGATCCGCCGAAACAGCCAAAAACAATGGGCGGCCATAATGCTCGGCGGCATAACTGTTTACATATGCTCCCCACTTGGATAATCCCGCCCTGTTAGGTCCGGTTTCACCCGGTTTTAAGTACATCTCTTCCGGATAATTCTCGAAATCTGTGATCGCAGGATCCTCGTCGGGGTTTTTCTCTCTTCCGATCTTTAAACTCATCTCCTCGGGTAAAGATTCTCCGATCTCCACAAGCCTGTCCGCGAGGTAATCGGTCAATTCTTTATCTTCCCTGAAGATTTCGAACATTCTCCGAAGATTTTCCGATGCCTGTTCCATGAGTTTCTTATGGTTTTCGGGTATAGGCTCACCCTCACCGACGAACTCAACGCCGTATTTTTCTTTTAGCGGGTCGAGCGTTCTCCAGAATAATTCATGGTTCATCGGATGCGGAGAACCGTGCGATTTGTTATCGTACTTCAGATAATCCCGTCCCTTACGGGTTTTTACCCACACCATTTTGGGAGTATTATCATCATTATCGTTTACCGCTTCCAATAGCGCTTTGGTAACAGGCTCCCATTCCGAACCGTTCTCCGTGCCGTACACATTCCAGCCGTACGGCTTAAACCAATCCTCAGGAGTGCCGTTTACCACTGAACTGATCGCTTGGTCATCTATGCCGTAATCGTTCCAATCGACTACCCAGAGAAGGTTGCCGACACCCAATCCCCATGCCGAATTCTTTGATTCGTGGCTTCCCCCCGCCGTAAGACCTCCCTCGCCCTCAAAAGCGAAGACACGTACCCCGTCAGCCGCCGCCCTCTTCAGGGCAATGGCTTGCCCTACGCTCGGCGGTCCTCCATGACCCGACGGACCGGTGTTCGATTTGTAAAACAGAGTTTTTCCTTCGCTCTCCGCATGACCGGGTAATCCTTTATTCCTCCGGAGAGTTAACAGGTCTTCCCAAACAAGTTGCCTTTCGTCGGCATCGGGGACCATATACCTCTCATCCCCCGTCTCCTGTAATTTCGTCCGGAGCGCTTCGTTAAAAACCGCAAGCGTGGCATATACAAGCGGTGTGGTGTGACCGGCGATGAGTATAAACCTGTCTCCGAACGGGTGTTCAGGCCTTCGGATATCCCATCTCATCACACCGCCGAGCAGTGTCGCAACGAGTGCGTGCACTTTTGAACGCGACCCGCCCGGATGACCGCTCTGCCGATAGTTGAGCATAAGCGAAATAGAACCGTCTATAAGGTCTTTTATCTTCTCCCACTGCCCGAAATTCTTTTGCTGTTCTCCCAGCAGACCGGCGATATTGTTTTTTGTCATTTCAAAATGTTTCGTCGTTTAATTTCACAATTAATAACCCGCATCATTCCAAAAACGGATTCAATCTACCGAAGAGCCCCCGAATTTACAATTGGAGATTTTCTTTGAAAGAACCAAACAGATCAACATCAGATTACTTTTACGGATAAGATTGTCCTTGACTGTTGTTACGGACCGCGCTTAGCAAGGTACTCTCAAATTGATCTATGATTAAATTCCAGCTATGTTTTTCCTCTATAAAATTCAATGCTGAATTTATGAGATTATTTCTCAATTCTTCATTTTCTAATAAAGATATCAGCTCTTTTGCAAATTCAACTTCTGTATCCGCCACTATAAAAGGTACAGCATCAATATCCCCAAGCCCTTCGCATCCTATGCTTGAGGTTACAATGGGAATTCCGCTCGACATAGCTTCTAAGATTTTATTTTGAGTGCCTGCGCCGTTTCTCATGGGAGCAACCATAATATCCGCCTTTTCCATCTCAGTTCTTATGCTGGGAACTTTTCCCGTTACAATCACGCTCTCCGAATTAAGTTTTCTGACATTCCTCGTAGGATTAACTCCCACTATTTTAAAAATCGCTTTGGGAAATATTTTTGTTACCAAGGGAAAAATTTCTCTGGCAAAATAGATTGCCGCGTCAACGTTCGGATAGTAACTCATGTTTCCGGAGAATATTAAAATCGGCCTTTCGGAAATAGCGATTCTATTGCTTAAAGATCTTTCACGCTTTTCCACACCCAGCCTGATAACCCTTATTTTATTATTTCCTCCGAGATGTTCCTTGGTTTTCTCGGACACGACAATAGGTATTGCGAAATCATTAATTACCTGCTGTTCGTAATCCGATACTCTATTCCGCTCAATGCGGATGAGTGCGCGCATAAATATATTTGATGTCGCGATTCGTCTGGACAAGCTTTTCGAGATAGCGTCTGATATATCAATCACTTTTGGAATATTTTTTATATCTATGAAGTATTGTGCCATTCTTATCAGATGCGTATATAGTAAATCAAAATCACTGTTTTCCAACAGGTTCTTCACTTCTTTTTTCATTGCGCTGCTTTTATAATACGAAACCTGTACAGGCTTATTAGAGAATATCGAGAATAAGAATTTTAACAATTGTAATATGGTACTTTTTTTTACAGTGACGATTTTCTCGCAGTACGGTTTTAGCTTATTTAAGTGTTCTTCTGTTGTTTGCGGGTTTACAAAACTAACTAATGTTACAGAGTGATTTGCTGACAATCCTTCAATGTGTCGATAATCTCTGAGCTTATCTCCCTTATCAAGCGGGTAGGGAAATCTTGCGGTTAGGTATAATATTTTCATTTCGTTGATTATTTACGCGGATTGAATTTCCAATACATTAAACAGAATATCATTACTTATCCAAAGTGGCAAGTAAAACATCTACGATTTTCCCCCTCGTCTTGATGAACTATTGAGTTACGTTAAGCGTCTCTCTTTAAAAATTTGTTAAATAAAAACGGTGTTCTAATTTGCCTCTTCCGATATTTCCACGATCTCATCTTTACCTTTGTTTCGATAAGAATATTTCCTGTCGCATTTCCCGCAGGAGAGTTCTGATTGCTCATCGGGCAGCTTTTGCCCGCACTCACAAACCCATCCTGCGCGTTTAGCCGGCACACCCACCATGAGCGCATAATCCTGAACGTCTTTGGTCACAACGGCACCGGCACCGATAAAAGCGTGTTTTCCAATAGTATTTCCGCAAATGATAGTCGAGTTTGCCCCCATCGATGCTCCTTCCCTTACAAGGGTTTTCTTATAATGTTCTGTCCCTTTCTGCGGATATTTTGAACGCGGATCCGAAATATTCGTGAATACCATCGAGGGGCCGCAAAAGACATAGTCCTCAAGCTCTACGCCCTCATATACAGATACATTGTTCTGAATTTTAACATTATTTCCTATCCTGACGTTACTCCCGATGTTCACGTTTTGCCCTATTGAGCAATTTTCCCCTACAACTGAATCGGACTGAATATGAGAAAAGTGCCAGACCTTTGTGCCTTTTCCGATTTTCACTCCCTCATCGACAAAACTTGACGGGTGAATAAATGCATCCTCTTCGCTTTTATCCTTTGATTGTATTTCGGGGCTAACACTTTCGCCCGACAAGCTCCGGGTAGCCAGTTCCAATACTTTAAGTACATCTAAGGCGCTTTTACCGTCAGCTATCTCGATAGGAGTTCCGTCCAGATGATCGATAAAGTAACTCAACTCGTTTGAGAGCGGCATCCCCTCTTCGTATTTGATAAGAGTAGTAGGGCCTTCTCTCTTGACCGGTTCTCCCTTTATAAAATCAATTCCCTTTTCATAAAATTTTATTTCTTTGGAGCCGTCCGAGTCATTAAAAGAGAGCATTCCTTTCGATCCTATCAGTACCAGGCGGTGTTCCTTGAAAGGATGAAGCCAGCTTACAAATATATGCCCGACAACATTATCAGGATATTTTAAGATAGTCATAGTTGTATCATGCAAATGCGGCTGTGTGTATGCCCCGCCGCGCGATACCACCTCAACCGGTAGATTACCGGTTAAATAACCGAAGATAGAAATATCGTGCGGGGCAAAACTCCATAGTATGTTTTCCTCGGTTCTGACCGTCCCGAGATTCAACCTGTTGCTGTAAATATATTGTAGTTTGCCAATCTGTCCTGAGTCTATTATTTCTTTTATCTTCCAAATCGCCGGATGAAATAAAAGAAGATGTCCGACCATTAGATTGACGTTCATTGTAATCGAGAGTTCCACCAGCTCCTCAGCCTCAGACAAATTCAATGCAAGCGGTTTCTCTACAAGCGTATGCTTCCCCTTACCGATAAGTTGTTTTGCAATCTTAAAGTGGGTATCGGCTGGTGTTGCCACCGTATATCCATCATAGTCATGTTCTAATGCATCATCTATCGATTCGTGTATGTGCACCCCCTTATATTGAGCTAAAATCTCCTTCAACTCATCATTATTCAAATCCACAACCCCGCCAAGCGATCCAAGTTCCCTCAAGGTTTTAATATGGTTTTTACCCCAGCGCCCTGCGCCGATTACACAAATCTTCTTTCCCATTTATCTTATCACCCCGCGTTGTCCTCCCCGTAAATTGTCATTAAGTTTTCGACCTTGAAGATTCAAGACACAAAACTATTAAATGAAAATCCTGTTAACCAGCACAATATAAGGATATTAGCCGGTGGTTGATATAACTTTTACAGAGAAGGAATAATCTTTACTGAAGCTCTTCTATCAGTTCGCGAATCTCATTAATCCGGACCGGCTTCCTCAGTATTCTCTCAGCCGTGGGACGTGCATTCGCAGGACGAGTTTCATGGCTCGGCAGTCCGGTAATTACTGCAGCAGGGAGCTTGGGATACAAGGCGTGCACCTGCTGTAAGAACTCCCATCCTCCCATTTCCGGCATGTTGATGTCGGTGAATACGATGTCGATCTTCTCGCTTGCGAGAATCTTCAAGCCCTCTTTCCCGTCTCCTGCAAGATATACACTGTGGCCATCTCTGATCAAAACCCTTTTCATAATTTTACGAAATGCAGGCTCATCATCAACGATAAGTATTCGGACGCTTACACCTTTTTCTCTTTTTATAGCTACAATCATTCTATGTCAATTTTTTACGACTTATATTGCCCGGAGGTTCCCCTAAAGGACATTAAATCTATAAATATTATGCTGATTTGCAAGAAAAAAGTGCCTTTCAGCAATAAATTTTTGATTTTATTTAAAAGTCAGTATTTTAATAATTAGCAGCAGTAGATGTATATCGGATTCACTAATATCATCTTACTATGCGCCGTACTTTTGCTTTCGCCTTCCATCTTGACTCTCACGCCCAATCAGAGTAATTTCTATCAAGCTCATAAGCAATGCCACCCTAGCTCAGTTGGTAGAGCAGCCGCCTCGTAAGCGGCAGGTCGTCGGTTCGACTCCGATGGGTGGCTCAATCCATCGCTTCTATTTAAATTATCCTCAATTACTTGCTTTACGCAGTTGTAAATTGCCAACAAATCAAGTACTTTATCGTAGTATTAACAGGCTTTTATGATTATGGATCTCTTTACCAAAAAGAACTCGGCTGACAGTGATGCCATTGCCCCGCTCGCCGATCGGGTGCGACCGAGTACGATTGACACGTTCTTCGGGCATTCAGAATATCTCGATAAGGGAAAATTACTTCATAATCTGCTGAAAAACCGTGGGATTATCAGTGTTCTGCTCTGGGGGCCTCCGGGCACGGGAAAAACAACTCTCGCAAGGATATTAGCAAAAAACGCCGGGGCAGACTTCCGGCAGATATCAGCGGTCGATTCAGGCGTAAAAGAGCTGCGAGAGATAATAAAACTCGGCGAAGCAAATAAATTAAACGGAATAACTACTGTACTTTTCATAGACGAAATTCACCGGTTCAATAAGGCTCAACAGGATGGATTGTTATCCGCGGTAGAAACCGGAACCTTAACCCTGATAGGCGCAACCACAGAAAACCCATCGTTTGAAGTAATTTCGCCATTATTATCAAGAACACGTGTTATCAGACTTAATTCACTTTCAGACAAAGACATGAAATCCATATTAGACAATGCCTTAACTAATGATTCTCTGCTGGCTGAACTTGAACCGGTGGTCGAGCAAAAAGCTGTCAAGCTCCTGATTGAATCAAGCAACGGCGATGCAAGACGAATGCTTAATACATTGGAATTATCAATTCGACTCGCGGGTCGGAATTCCCGCATTACTACTAAAACAGTGTCCGAAGCGCTCTTGACTCGTACACCCGGATATGATAAAAAGGGTGAGAACCATTACGACTTGATATCAGCATTTATTAAAAGCGTTCGCGGTTCAGACCCGGACGCAGCGGTATATTGGTTGGCACGGATGCTTGACGGCGGTGAAGATCCCAAGTTTATAGCGCGAAGAATGATTATTCTTGCCTCGGAAGACATCGGGAATGCTGATCCATTAGGCATTGTATTGGCAAATAGCGCTTTCTCGGCAGTCGAAAAGATCGGGATGCCCGAAGCGCGCATAGTCTTAGCCCAGGCGGCTACTTACCTTTCGGGCTCTCCCAAAAGCAATGCGGCGTATCTGGCTATAGATAAAGCATTTGATGAAATAAAAACCGGTAAAGAATATCCCGTTCCCCTTCATCTGCGGAATGCGCCCACAAAATTGATGAAAGAAGAAGGTTATTCCGAGGGATATATCTATCCACACGATTCACCGGATCATTTTGCCGAGCAAGAATATCTTCCGCCGGAACTTTCGAAAAAAATATTCTATGAACCCTCCGAAGAGGGGCGCGAACGGAAAATCGGTGAACGTCTTGCTCTTCTGTGGAATAAGCGCAAGAGATAACAATCACGTTAACGAGTATACGGCGCTGTTTGATTGTTCTTGTCCTGATTCATGCAAGTTTCGATTTGGGTTTTTCCCAAAAATCCGGCACGGGTGTTTTAAACCTCATTCACGCTGATGAATTGATCACTTTCCGGGTTCAGGGGAAACAGTTCAGAAAGGCAGTCGGCAACGTGATATTTCGACGGGGAAGCACCGAAATGAAAAGCGATCAGGCCGAGTTCTTACCTAACCTGAATTGGGCTAAATTCAGCGGTAACGTAAAAATTACTGACCCCGGGAGAACATTAACCGCATCGCAGGTGATCTACCGTACGAATGAAGACCTGATGATAGCGACCGGTAACGTTCTGATAATTAGAGAGGGAAGCAGGCTTTCCGCTGACAGCATTTACTATTATCGAAGCGACAAGATTTCTATAGGTATGGGAAATGCCAAGCTGATCAGGGATGGAACTGAAATATATTCAGATAAAATCAGATTTAACGAAATCCGAAAATCTGCCCGTGCCGAAGGAAACGCCCTGTTGAAAAACATTGAGGATAAAACCGAGCTTCGCGCCGGTATCATCGATTATGATCTGAACCTTGATTCTCTCACGGCAACCGTCGATCCTTTTTTGATCAAAGTTGACAGTACAGACGGTGATACTCTCTTCATTCGAAGCATCAGTATAACCGGAAACAATGCGATTTCAACATACTATGCCCACGACTCGGTTAGGATAGACAGGCTTCAACTCCACGCCGAATCGCAATCCGCAGAATACAACGCAGCGGCGGATATTATTACTCTATCAGAGGATCCGTTTGCTGTTCAGGGCGGAGAGAAACTTATGGGAGATCAAATTTTAATGCTGCTCGAGGAACAGAAAGTTACTCAAATATACGTTCCTCAGAACGCCCGAACCGAATCAAAGCGTGAACTGCTCATCCGCCGACCTGCCGAAAAATCGCTGTCATCCGATACAACAGACAGTTTAGAACTTAAACTCACGCGTCAACCCGTCGTTGACCGGTTGAACGCAAAAACGCTTCGAATGTATATCAAAGATAACAATGTAAACAGGATAGTGGCGGCTGGAATGGCTTCGAGCGAATATCATATGGATGAAGACGGTGTGCTGCAGGGAATAAATAAGGTTTCCGGCGATACGATAGTCATCGGGTTTATTGATAACGATATCCGATCAATTCTCGTTCTGGGCGGAGCCAGAGGCACATTCTTTCCCGATAAATATGCTCAGGGAGCCGATACGACGATAAAATATAGCGCCGAAACTATCTTGTATAACATTCCGAGAGAGACAACTCGCCTGAAAACAAAATCCACAGTTCAATATCAAGATCTCACTCTCAATGCCGATGAAGTTCTGGTTGATTGGTCCAGCTCTATTCTTACAGCAACCGGCGATGAGATTACCGCGCCGGATTCTGTTATTGAAATCAGCGGTGACTCCACAATGACCATAGGCATTCCCGAGCTAATCCAAAAGGGGAATAAACCTGTTTATGGGAAGGAGATGGAATATAACCTCCTGACCCGGCGCGGCAAAATCCGTTCAGGAGAAACACGATTTCAGGACGGTTATTACACGGGAGAGACGATACTTAGGCTGGGCCCGGATATTATGACTATCAATCATGGCTATTACACCACCTGTGATCTGGATGAACCGCATTTCTACTTCAAAAGCAGGCAGATGAAACTGATAGTCAAAGATAAGGTAATAGCCCGCCCTGTGGTATTATATATAAGTGACGTTCCGGTTTTTGCCCTGCCGTTCGGGGTATTCCCGAACAGAGGCGGGCGACACACCGGGATACTGATTCCTTCATACGGCGAAACGGGCTCTGACGGGAGGTTCCTCAGGGGCGGCGGTCTATACTGGGCTGGAAGCCAATATCACGATGCGACATTCATCGTAGATTTTTTTGATAAAAAGGGAACTCTATTTCGCGGGAGCTCAAATTACAAAAAAAGGTATGCTCTTAACGGCGGAATTTCCGCGTCGTTGACTCCGAGATCGTTCAGTGACCAGAACAGAAGAAGGTGGGACCTGACGTGGAATCACACTCAAAAAATCGATCCGACTATAAACCTGAGGGGAAACGCAAGGTTTGTCTCCGACGAAAGATTCTATGACGACCTGTCGTCGAACAGAAACAGCCGGCTGAATCAACAGCTGCGATCCAATCTTACGCTAAACAAACGATGGGAGGGCAGCGGAAACGCTCTGTCCATGAATCTATCCCGAACTGAAAACTTGCAATCAAAGATTATAACCGGAAAACTTCCGGACTCTAATTTGCGCGTGTCCGAGGTGCTTCCGAGCTTTAATTTTCGTGTGGGAAGGAAACAGCTTTTCAAACCGAGCAGCGGCGATGACCAACGCTGGTTCAATTCGATTTACTATTCCTACTCAAACAACGGTGAGAGAAAACGCTCGGTAACTACTATAATTGACACCATTCACACTAACACTACTGTCATTGACACCATATTCGCGGAGAAAGAAGACGTAAAGCAAAAAATCACCCACTCGATCTCGATAAACAGCCCGCAGAAAATATTCAAATACTTCACTTTTGACCCGAACTTCAACTACAGCGAAGGCTGGATAAACGAGTGGAACGAACCTGTAATAGATGATGCAGGAGTTTTTTCATACGGCGAAGACGGAAAAATCTTGACGGACAAAAGGGGTACGTTTAAGGCGAGGCGCACTTTTTCCACCGGGTTTCGTATGGCTACTAAAATTTACGGAAACTTTGCTCCTCGAATCGGCGCGCTTTCCTCGATAAGACACGTGATCACTCCTTCAATCGGATTCCGGTATACACCTGATTTCAGCACCGATTTATACGGTTATTTTACAACAGGCGTTGATTCTCTCGGCAATGAGGTTCGATATGATCTGTTCCAGGGTTCTGCCATCGGATCGACCCCATCTAAAGAAACCAGAGTATTGAATTATAGCATCAGCAACACTTTTCAGGCAAAACTGCATGAAGCCGAGGAGAACGAAAGAAAAATTGAGCTGTTCAGTTTGAATCTAAACGGAGGCTATAATTATACAGCCGAGTTCAGGAAAATGAACCCGCTTTCAGCTTCCTTCCGCACAAAATTTATCCCCGGAGCAAGCCTTGATATCTCTTCAAGATATAATTTCTATCGATGGATCGACGGAAGCATATCAAATGAATTCAGAGTCATCCCACGCCTGACGAATCTGACGTTTTCCACCAGTTTTTCCCTATCCGGAGACAGAAGAACCAAGACCGACGTGCTCCGGTCGGATGCCGTTGAACAATATGCTTCGGACAATATGGACGACAGGTTTGAACAATTGAAATTTAACGATCTGGCCGGAGAAACATGGAATTCAAGAATATCCATAAGCTACGCCTTGAATAAATCTAATCCTGATCAGACCTCAAAAACTTTCTGGCTGAGAGGAGACCTGAATTTTAGTCCTACAAGGAAATGGTCTGTAGGTTATAATTACAACCTGGATCTTATCAGAAAAATAATCACAAACCACAGCGTAAACGTGCAGCGCGATTTACATTGCTGGCGATTCTCCCTTAACTGGACTCCATCAGGTCCGGGGGCCGGCTATTACTTTATAGTTAATGTGAAATCCTCCCATCTAAGCGATCTCAAGATTGAGGAACGCGGCGGTAGGAGCAGCCTGTTCGGCAGGTAAGGATCCCGTTTAAAATAAATGCCCTCAAAATCATACCTGAAGCTTGTTAGATCTCTGCAAAAGAAAAAACATAGAAACGAACTTTCTCTGTTTCTGGTAGAGGGAATCCGGAATTGTGAAGAACTAAAACGTTCTAAATTCATTGCCGACAGAATATTGTACACATCTCAGGTTCTATCCAATAAACGAGCTCAAACCCTGATAGACGGATATAGCTCGGCGGGAGTGGAGTGCGAAGAAATATCACCCGAAGAGATGAATTCAATTTCAGACGCGGTTTCTGCTCAGGGGATGGTTGCCATTGTCCGGATACCGCAAGAAATCGGTGAATTTGATGAAAACATGAATTCAGCTGTCTGTCTTGTAACAATATCTGATCCGGGTAATCTCGGTACTATCATCCGGACGGCCTCATGGTTTGGAATCGATACAATTTTTATTTCGGACGATTCGGTAGATTTATATAATCCGAAAGTTGTACGCTCCTCCGCCGGAGCCATATTCCAAATTCCGATTTTTACCGGCGTGGATCCTTACGGTTTGATGGTTGATTCTAAAAGTAAAGGGTTTTCAACTGTCGCAGCAGTTCCACATGGCGGCGAGAATATATACGATTTCACTCTTCCCGGAAAATCCGTTTTGTTTTTCGGCTCAGAAGCAGCCGGATTATCTGAGGAGATCACTTCTTCATCTGACAATCAAATTTCCATTCCCCTGCTCGGTAAGGGTGAATCTCTGAACATCGCTGTCGCTTTTGGTATAGTAATCGGAGTTATGAGTAAAACTTCATAGACCTTTTACTACGCGCAGCGCTTCTCAAGGTTTTCATTCATTAACACGTTATCTAAAGTATTGACTTACTTAAGGGCTGAAAATAACTTATAATATCTACGTTATGGATATTAGAACAACACCTGATAAAAAGTCCGCCATGTGGATTTCCGTGCTCAGTGTCATCTTTGCCTTCGGAGTCGCCGCCTTGATCGCCCTGTTTCTGTTCCCCGTCTTCGGAATGGGAACTTTACGGTGGGTAGCCCTCATAGTCGGCGAAGCGCTTATTATAGTGCCGGCGCTCATTTACGTTCGGTCGCGACACTACGATCTGCAAAAAAGCTTCAGATTGGCAACGCCACCGTCAGGCACGCTGCCCCTGGCTGCGCTAATAGGAATATCCATTCAGCCTATAGCGGATGAGCTCGACAAACTATTTTCTCAGCTGTTCTCAATGCCCGAACAGGTTCAAGAATATTTAGAGAAAGCCCTTGATGCGTTCAAAATTGATAATTTTGGTTCTTTGTTGTTGATCACCCTCGGTGCTGTTATTATAGCAGCGATAACGGAGGAAATATTGTTTCGCGGATTTTTACAAAGCGCCTACGAGCGTGACGGCTCTCCCTTCAGAGCGGTGCTGATCTCCAGCCTGGTTTTTGCCGTTGTTCATTTCTCCCCGCAATTTTTTCAGATATTTCTGCTGGGCTCGCTGCTCGGCTATCTGGCGCTTAGAACCGATAGCCTCTATCCCGGCATCCTCCTTCATATGATAAATAACGGAATAGCCATTACTTTCATAAATATTAACACTGAAAATTATTCGTTTTACAGTATGGGAAATCACGTATCACCATTGATACTTATCCCGTCAATATTGATATTTGTAGCATCGCTGAAATCGTTTCACACAAAAACAGCGGCACGAATAATAATTAAAAGTTCAAACCTTGAAGCAGTCTCTTAGGAATTTGGGTTATGGCGGCAAAAGTTTACAATAACATCCTCGAACTTATTGGGCATACACCCATTGTGAAGCTCAACAAGGTAGTCAAAAAGAAAGGCGCTGAGGTATTCGCGAAATTAGAATACTTAAATCCCGGCTCAAGCCTCAAAGACAGGATCGCAACTTATATCCTGGATGATGCTGTCGAAAGCGGCAAATTAAAACCCGGCGGTACAATTGTTGAAGCGACAAGCGGGAATACGGGTGCGGGACTCGCAATCGCCGCCGCCGTATTAGGATACAATACGATTTTTGTAATGCCTGATAAAGTATCAAAAGAAAAAATACAGCTTTTGAAGGCATTGGGAGCGGAGGTGATAATTACTCCGACCGCCGTGGCGCCCGATTCACCCGAAAGTTATTACTCCGTAGCCAAAAAGATTACTTCCGATACTCCTAATGCTTTTCTTTCCAACCAATATTTCAATCAGGCGAATCCGAAAGCGCATTACGAGACGACCGGACCTGAAATTTGGGAGCAGATGGGAAGTGAACTGGACGTCTTTGTATGCGGATTGGGTACGGGCGGTACAATAAGCGGCGTTGGAAAATATTTGAAAGAAAAGAATCCTGATATAAAGATCATCGGCGCCGACCCTTACGGATCGATTTTGAAGACATTTAAGGAAAGCGAGGTTTTGACACAGGGAACTCCCTATCTCGTAGAGGGAATAGGAGAAGACATCATACCGGGCACTCTTCATTTGAAGTATGTGGATGAAATAATAAATGTTACGGACCGTGATTCGTTCAGAATGTCCAGACGGCTCACCCGCGAAGAGGGAATTTTTTGCGGCGGCTCCTCCGGAACGATTGCGCATGTTGCAGTAAACATTGCTTCTAAAATGAAGTCCGGCGAAAAAGTTCTTTGTATTATCCCTGACACCGGCGAGAGGTATTTATCGAAGCACCACTCGGACGAGTGGATGAGGGAAAAGCGGCTCCTTGGATCCGAGCTGACCACCGTTCGGTTGATATACGAAACTAAACCGGATAAAATTCCTCCCCTTCTATCCGTAAGCAAAGACCAATACGTAAAAGATGCGTTAAAACTTATGAACGAATATAATGTTTCACAAATTCCCGTAATTGATGACAACGACTCCATCGGCTGTGTTCGTGAGAACAGGCTCCTCAGTAAGGTTCTTGACGATTCTGAGAACGTTAATCTGTTGATAGGAGAAATTATGGACAAGCCGTTACCGGTAATTGACGAAAGCAGCAATATAAAAAGCGCGTCGAAAACCCTGAAGAAATCACCCGCTGCGCTTGTCCGCGACAGGGGAAACATTGTGGGAATTATAACAAGGTTCGATATTCTTGAATTCACCGCCCATCTGGAATAACTGATGCAGCCTCCTGAATCACACGTATTGTTAGACACTTACCGCAAGCTTATCCGGCGCGGCGCCACAAAGCACATCTTGAATATGTTCAATAAAACCCACCCGGCGGATACGGCGGTATTGTTCAGGCATTTTTCTCAAAAAGAAAGAATAATACTTTTCTCAAACATGTCGCCGGAATATGCTGCTGAAGTAACGCGGGAATTGGATGAGACGCTGATTGTGGAGCTGCTGACCCAAAGCCAGGCAAATGATATCGTTATGTTGTTAAAACACATTCCCTCGGATGATGAAGCTGATATACTCGGCATTCTCCCCGAAGACTTGGTTGATGAAATACTCAACCTGTTGAAGGTGGAAGAAACAAGCGAGATGGAAGAACTCCTCAAATACGACCCGCTTTCCGCTGGTGGTATTATGACCCCCCAATATTTCGCACTAAATGAAACGACCAGCGTGCAGGATGCCATAGACTCGCTCCAAAAATCCGAAGAAGCCGAAATGGCATTTTACCTTTATGTTACTGACGACAGGAACCACCTCGTGGGCGTTGTTTCGCTCAGGCAGCTCATCACAAACCTACCCACAATGAAGCTTTCCGAGATAATGAACGAAAAGCCGATATCCGTAACGACAGAGATAGAACAGGGTGAAGTCGCAAAGCTTGTTTCGAGATACAACATCATCGCGATACCGGTAGTGGATTCTGAGAACAAATTACTGGGTATAATTACCGTAGATGACATAATTGACGTCATAAGAGAAGAAGCTACGGAAGATTTTTTCAGAAT
This sequence comes from Fidelibacterota bacterium, assembly GCA_022563775.1. The sequence goes on from JADFMS010000009.1 coordinate 30,840, forward strand.
GGCAGGCGCTGGAAAGGACAGGGAGATATTGCTGAAATCAACTTTTGGCGCAGCAAAATTACGATTCCCCTGGCTTCTTGCGACGTGGCTCGGTGGAATTATGGCATCCCTGATCATAGGTCTTTATAAGGATTTTTTAGCAAATTGGATAATTATTGCCGCCTATATGCCTATCATAGTCGGTATGGGCGGAAACATAGGAACCCAGTCCTCTACCATTATCGTAAGGGGACTTGCAACGGGAAGGGTTACATTCAAATCTTCCTGGAACATTTTGATTAAAGAGATGCGCGTCGGACTCTTACTCGGAGTTACATATGGAGTGTTGCTCACGATTTTCGCCGGCTATTTTTTTGAGGCGAATCTGACTATCGGACTGGCTGCCGGAATCGGAATTCTCTCATCCATGGCTCTTGCCACGCTAACCGGAACTATGGCGCCGATACTACTGCAACGATTCAATATTGACCCCGCTGTTGCGGCAGGCCCATTCGTGACCACCTCCATCGACATACTTGGCATAGCGCTTTATCTTTACGTTGCAGCATCCATGCTTGCATGACATACCCGTATCGTTAGCTACCGTTTCAAATATTTTGCCTCTGTTTAATGCACTAATAATTTTAATAGGTCTGCTTCACGGGCTTGTTATTATTTTCTTTCTGACAGGACTTCTTAGGAATAATAAGAAAAGACAAAATAACTACACACCCTTTGTATCTGTAATTATCGCCGCGCATAACGAAGCCCAAGGAATTGGAGATTGCCTGAACACTATCCTCGACCAATCTTATCCGTCAGACTCATATGAGATCATCGTAGTTGATGACAGGTCCACGGACGAGACGGCTGAAATAGCAAAGACCTATTCGGCCAAACACGCGAACCTGAGTGTGGTGCACATCGACTCGGTCCCGAGCGGCATACATCCCAAGAAAAATGCTATAACGGCGGGCGTAAAAATTGCCCGCGGAGAAATAATAATCGAAACCGATGCCGACGTATCGGTCGGTAAGAATTGGATCAAATCTATTACAAACAGCTTTACACCCGATGTGGGTTTGGTGGTCGGGTCTTCGACAATACGTAAAGATAAAAACAGATTCTTGGAAAACTTTCAGGCTGTTGATTTTCTAATGCTTGTTGCATCTGCCCAGGGGGCGTTAGGACACGGAATGCCGATGGGGGCAACCGGGCAAAATTTGGCGTATCGAAAAAAAGTGTTCGATGAAGTAGGCGGATTGTCAATTGATACCCGAAGATACGTCAGCAATGATATCCTTTTCCTCACTAAGGTGACGAAGACCGGCTGGAAAATAGCAGGCAATAAAGATAGGGATGCCATCGTTTCGACGCTTGCCGTTGAGGGGTGGAGACAGTTTTTTTCTCAACGGACACGGTGGGCTTCCAATGCTTACTGGAAAGAGATCAATTCACTGTTGTTGCTCATGTTAGGTGTCAACTACATTATGAATCTGTTCGTTTTGAACGGTGTTTTCCAGCTGCTCTCAACCCAATCTATTTCTATGCCCTTAGTTTATTTGATCAGTTACAAATTTGCAACTGAAGCTATTTTCTTAACCGTTGCGTCCTCTTCTTTCGGTCGCAGGGATCTATTGAGAAGTTTTCCGGCATGGTTCATGGGGGTTACGCCTTATATAATCCTTGTCGGTTTACTTGGGGGAATAGGAATCTTTAAATGGAAAGGCTATAGGGTAAGGTCGGTTTGAGCCTGATAGTAGTTTTAGCGCTAATTTATGCCGCGCTGATATTTTGGCTAACGGCAGGATTGCTCAAAGGTAAAAATGTGTCCGGTTCCGGATATAGACCTAAAGTATCGGTGATTATTGCCGCACGGAACGAAGAATTAAATTTAGAACAATGCCTATTATCTCTTTCGAATCAAGACTATCCGGAAAACCTTTATGATGTGTATATTATTGATGACAGGTCGGAAGACAAAACAAGGAAAATCGCTTCCGGGTTTGCCGATCAACAACCGAATTTCAACTTAATCGTTGTGGATGAAGTCCCCCTTAATGTCTCACCAAAAAAGAATGCTATTCAAAAGGGAATCGATGCATCGGACGGAGAAATAATAATGACAACTGATGCTGACTGTTCCCCTCCCGAGGGTTGGATATCGGGTATCGTTTCGCATTACAATGATGAAAAGATAGGAATGGTAGCCGGGTATGCACCGTTATATAAAAAAAATAAAGGACTAAAGGAAAGCCTTCTGAAGCTTGACGCTCTGTCTATCGCCGCAGTCGCATCCGGTTCGATCGGAATTGGATATCCGGTTACATGTACCGGAAGAAATTTTTCCTACCGCCGGAGTGTTTATGAATCTATCAACGGATTCGAGGGATTGTGGCATTTCATGAGCGGTGACGATGACCTGTTGCTGCATAAGGCAAACAAAGAAGGGATAAAAATTTCTTATTCCTTTTTGTCATCTACGTTCGTTGAATCAAAAACTTACAGTGAAATCGGCGAAATATCAAACCAAAGAAGAAGGCACGCATCAAAAACGCCGCACTACTATTCATTGACTGGTATGACAGGATTGAAAATCGCCCTTCCCTTAGTCTATCTTCTAAACTTGTTCATAGTTTCAGGGCTGCTTGGAATCGGTGTCAGTCCTACAATTTTAGCAGTCTCGTTACTCTTGAAATCAACAGCGGAATTTTCACTTTTATACACATTTTCATCTTTCACCGGAGACAGAAACGTTCTTAAATATTTTCCTCTTGCCCTCTTGATTCATCCATTTTATGTTGTAATTTATGGAGCCTGGGGTGCTTTAGGGAAATTCACATGGAAAGGACAAACAAGCAATCCTCTTAAGAGCAGTTAGTTCAAAATTATCTTCATCTCGGCTCAGAGTTATGCTTAGTACGGCGCTCCGAAACGCACGTGTGGTCAGTGCCTATAAATTATGGAACGCCCTTTTGGTCGCCACCTCATTTTATCTTTCCCGCTACTTCAAAAGAGTCGTTCACTGGGGTAACCCGCTTATTCTCATGGTAGAACCTACCAATTATTGCAATTTAAAGTGCCCGCTCTGCCCATCAGGCAATGGGATGATGCAAAGGAATAAGGGAATGATGGAGCTCGATCTTTTCAAACGACTCATAAACTCTACTAAGGATTCGTTGTTTTTAGCAATGTTCTGGAATCAGGGCGAACCGTTCCTGAATAAAACGCTCCTTGACCAGGTGAAGTATGCGTACGAAAATAATGTTGCAACGGTCATAAGCACAAATGCGCACTACATTAGAACCCGGGCGGAGGCTGCAGCAGTGATAAATTCGGGTTTGAGCGAGCTTATTATTTCGCTTGACGGCGCCACAAAAGAAACTTATCTCGAATATCGGATAGGTGGAGACTTTGAAAAAGTGCTCGCGGCTATCCGGCTGCTCTCAGCCGAAAAGAAACGAACCGGTGCCCTGAGTCCCATAATTCACATCCAATTTTTACTTTTCAAGCACAATCAGCATGAGGTTGAACGTATAAGCCAAATGGCTAATGAACTGGGAGCTGATAAATATTCTTTTAAAACTGCGCAGGTCTATACCGACGCCGATGCAGAGAAATTTCTACCGACCATTTCAGACATGAACCGGTATGATGTCACCGACGGGTCCCGGACGCTTAAAGCTAATTGGCATGCCGGGTGCAAACGCATTTGGTTTACGGCTATGGTAAACTGGGATGGCTCGATTGCTCCGTGCTGTTATGACAAAGACGTTGATTTCAAGTTAGGCGACGCAACCGGAGAGGAAATAAATAGTGTCTGGGATGGCGATAACTTTAATCAATTTCGTGAAACGGTTTTAAAAGACAGACAGTCAATTGAAATGTGCCTCAATTGCACCGAGGGATTGAAGGTTAAGCAGTTCCACAAGGTCAGATGGATTTCACAGTAAACCGGAAAACTACTGTTTGCATTATATACTTTGCCCAATTATTTTTCCTGCATGTTTAGCCGATTCACTTCAACGGTTATGTCACCTGGCCTCTTAATGCGTTTCCCCTCTACAAGTTCTTTATGAAAAATACACTGTCTGATTTTTTCGGGGCATTCCGAAAAACCATTATTGTATGGACGCTGCTGATTATCTTCGTTATTGCCGGAGTTTATTTCGGTGTACCAAAGAAAATTATCGGCGGGAGTATCATAGCTGTCGGATGGGTGACAGGCGCTTTCGCCGGGCTGATGATAATGATAGGCCTTGTTCCCTTAGTTGGCCCTATCATCGTAAGCGTCCTTTCGCTGCCTGTTATCTGGCTTTTAAACGGACTTGGATACTTTGTTTCGATAATTGCTATAAAAAAGGGCTATAGCAAGGAAGTCGTAAATTCCCGAATATTAACGGCAGTCCTCATAGTTGGAATTGTTATTGGATACGTCATATCGAAACTGATAGATTATTTTGGGGATACAGGCTTTAATATAATGTGATTTGTTTTCGGTTCAGATCATCTTTCGGGAAATAAGTCGATCTGTAAATTTTCCGGCTCAAAATTAAACAGTTTGACCCCTATCAGGCGCACGCTTCTTCCTTTTTTGAAGTTCGAATAAATCATCTGCTCGGTGAGATTCTGAATTATTAGGGTATCGTTACTCGAACGGGCGAGAGTTTTTGTCCGTGTGATAGTATCGAAATTTTCGAATCTCATCTTGATCCCGATGCTTCTTGCCGTCAAACCCTTCTCTTTCATGAGGCGACATATATCATCACACATCCTTGACGCCGTTTCTGCCAATCGTTCAGGTTTTTGAACGTCAACTCTAAACGTTCGTTCCTTGCTAATGGACTTTCTTCTGTGTTCCAACAAGAGTTTATCGCTCGCGATCCCTCTGGCTCTTTTATATAGACCTTCCCCGTGTATCCCGAATCTACTGCGGAGTTCCTTTTCGCTTAAGCCTCTTAATTCGGCTATTGATCTTATGCCCAAATTCTTTAGCCGTTCGCGCGTCTTAGGACCAACGCCCGGTATAACGCCAACGTCCATAGGGCGAAGAAATCCGGCTTCTTTTCCCGGAAGTATTTCTAAAATGCCTTCCGGCTTTGCATGATCTGAGGCTATCTTCGCCATCATTCTGTTGGTTCCTATTCCGATCGATACCGACAAGTTCAAGTCTCTTGAAATTCTTAGTTTGATTTCTTCTGCAACGTTTAGCGCTTTGTTTCCATTCGCTTCTATTGAGTCTGTCAGATCCACATATCCCTCGTCGATGCTCGTCCGCTCCACGTGCGGAGAATATTCTTTCAATATACTGAAGACACTGTTTGAATATCGCGAATATTCACCGAACCTCCCGCTTATTCTGATTAAGTGTGGACATAATTTGAAAGCTCTGAACATAGGCATCGCTGAGTGAATTCCATATTTCCTTGCTTCATATGATGCGGAGGCAACAACACCTCTTCCAGTTGGGCTTCCACCAACAACCACCGGTTTACCCTTAAGACTTGTATCTTTCGCCTGCTCGACTGAAACGTAAAACTGATCGATGTCCATATGTGCTATTATCGCCATGTCTGCCTTAACCGCCTTTCTATAGGTATTTTCGAAGGATGCCTATTACTACCCCCCTTATTTGTACGCTGTCGGCGGGCAGTATAAGCGGCAACATTTTTTCGTTCGCCGGCTGCAGTCTTATTTTACCGTTCTCCGGATAGAATTTCTTTATAGTCGCCTCCTCTCCCCCTACAAGCGCGACTACCGTTTCGCCGCTTTCGGCATTGGATCGCTCTTCAACAATTACATAATCACCGTCCCTTATCTGTTCATCTATCATCGAATTACCCCTGACTTTCAAGACGTAGTGGCTTCCGAATCCTATCATATCTCCCGGTACGCTTATCTCCTCAGTGGGGTTTTCTATGGCGACAATAGGCTCGCCAGCAGCGACCAGTCCAAGCAGTGGAAGATTTACAGCCTTGATTTCAGACGGTTCTGAAACAATCTCAATTGACCTGCTTCGATTCCACTGTTTCGTAATCATCCCCTTTTCCACAAGATGCTTTAAATGTTTGTGCACCGTTCCCTTAGATCGATATCCGAGTCCCTCCGCTATCTCTTCGTAGCTCGGCGAGTATCCATTCAATTCCTGAAAGCTGCCGATATAGTCCATGACACGCCGCTGTTTTTTTGTGAGTACCAATATAGTCTCCTATCAATTAGTGAACAAAATGCGTATGTATTATAAGCGTACAAAAAGCGTATGTCAAGCTTTTTCGCTGAGCTTTCGGTAAATTACAATCTGCTCTGTATTTTATTCTGACTACGGAATTGTTAAGAGGAGGCGTATTCCAGCTTTTTCTTTAACCGTTCTACGCTGTCCTTGAACTCGCTGTCCTCACGTACACGTCCTGCTATCAGCTTACAGGCATAGATCACTGTGCTGTGATCTCTACCTCCGAAATGCAGCCCTATAGTCTTGAGAGAATGACCTGTGAGTATCCTGGTTAAGTACATTGCTATTTGCCGTGTCGTGGCTACTTCCATTTGCCTGCCTTTTCCGATAATAGCATTTGACTCTATTCCGAATTCCTGTGCGGTGTGAGAGATAATATCCTCGATAGTGGTTTGAGCTTTTGAGCTTCCGAGGACTTCCTTCAGCACTCTTCTCGCAAGATGCAGGTCAATCTCGACCGCCGAAAGGGATGCGTAAGCCAACAGTCTTATCAGCGAACCCTTTAGCTCCCTGATATTTCCTTTAATATTTGTAGCAAAGAGCTCTATGATATCGGCGGAAACAGGTATTTGATTTTCCTCCGCCATACGGTTAAGAATGGCAATTCTCGTTTCGAGCTCAGGCTCTTGAA
>JADFMS010000048.1 GCA_022563775.1 Fidelibacterota bacterium
AATATTCGGGTAAAATCTCCCAAATTCAGACCGATGCAGAATTTTGTATTAAGGCAAACACACCGGGCGAGTTTATGGAAGACGAAACTATCGAACATTTGATAGAAATTTCCAAGAAAACTTTTAACCTCGGTGGAGAAACTCGACATTATCTCTCGGAAGATGAACTGGAAAATCTTTCTATCAAACGTGGAACATTGAACGTAAGTGATAGAAAGATAATCGAAAATCATGCCATGATGACTCTGAAAATGCTTAATGAGCTGCCATTCAGCAAGAAACTAAAACATGTTCCTGCTTATGCCGCATCGCATCATGAAAAGCTGGATGGAACTGGGTATCCTCTTAAAATGAAAGGTGAGGAGATATCTGCGCAAGCGAGAATAATGGCAATTGCAGATATTTTTGAAGCCCTAACGGCGAAAGACAGACCTTATAAAGAACCGATGATGCTTTCACAAGCGATCAAGATACTCGGCTTCATGGTAAAAGATGATCACATTGACGGAGATTTTGTAGAAATATTTCTAAAAGAGGGACTCGCTGAAACATATGCTAAAGAACATCTGCTTCCGACTCAAATAGATTGGAAGACTTCTGATTTAGAAAACTAAAAAACGCTCCGAAGAGGAGCGCTTTTTAATTCTCACATATCCGATTAGATCATTCCGGCATCGTCTCCTCACCCACTATATTTACATTCCCTTCATTGAGAGATTCGATTCCTTCTTTTACCTGAGCTATGTCACCGGAAATTACGAGTGTCATATGTTCAGGGTCGATCAGCTTTTGAGCTGTTACCATAACATCTTGCATCGTCACCGCCTGGATTTTTTCTCCATATGTGCTGTAGTAATCATCAGGCAGGTCATTAAGAAGCTGGGAACCGATAATGCCTGCGATCTGGGAGGGCGTTTCAAAAGTTGATGGAAGCCTTTGAACGATGCTCTTTTTTGCATGCTCCAGCTCTTCGAGAGTTACATGTTCGCTTCGTATCCTTCTAAGTTCGTATAGAAATTCAACGATGGAAGAGTCCGTAACATCAGTCTTGACACTTGCTCTGGCAGAAAAAGAGCCTCCGCTTCTGCGGGCTGAAAAACTACTTCGCGCCCCGTAAGTATATCCTTTATCTTCTCGTAGATTCAAATTCAATCTTGCGGAAAATTGTCCACCCAATATCATGTTCAAAACCACGGAATTAATATAATCTTCTGAGGCTCTCGATATGCTGTTATGTCCAAAATACAGATAAGATTGAGCTGCGTCCGGTTTGTCGACTAAATAGAAGGCAGTTTCACTGATTTCAGGAATATCGTAATTCATAGTCTCAGGGATCATTCCGCTTTCCCAGCTGCCGAAGTGTTTTTCTAATATTGGAAGCATTTCTGATTCGGTGACATCGCCGACAACTATCAGAGTTGCGTTATTCGATTTGTAATACGTAGAATAATAATTTTTCAAATCGCTCTGAGTGATAGAAGTAATGCTTTCTTTGGTTCCGGTTGTCGGTGTTCCGTATGGATGAGAGTCTCCATAAACGAGTTCGGCGAATGCTAAGGCAGCGAGAGTGATAGGCTGGTCTTTTCTTTGAAGAATTCGGGTCAACCTTCGTTCCCTTATTTTTTCCATATCCTTTGTCGGAAAAGTAGGATTGAGAGAAATATCGGCAAAGATCTCCATAGAAGTGTTAAGGTGTTTTTTTAGAGTCGAAAGAGTCACAAAACTTCCGTCCCAACCTGAACCTGAACCGAGTCTCGCTCCCACATAATCTTTAGCGTCAGCGATTTCAAATGCGTCTCGGGTTGTTGTTCCTTCATCGAGCATATCAGCCGTGAAACTTGCCGTGCCTGCTTTGCCGGCAGGATCAACGAAAGACCCCGATTTAATAACCAGTCTAATATCAACTACGGGTAATTCATGATGCTCAACCAATTTTACTTCCAACCCGTTGGAGAGAGAAAAATTTTGTATTACCGGGAGGGCGAGATTAAGTGAACTGCCCTCGGCTGGTTGAATTGTTCTGTCGAACGGCGTTGAACTGTCTGCCGTTTTTGACCCGTAATCAGCTCCGGCACAGGCTGAAAAGATCATCAGCAATAAAAAATTAACAGTGTACAATAATGTTTTATTCATTTTAGTCATACCTCCAAGATCAAATGTTTGAGTTATTTGGATGCTTGTAATTCCGGTTTCCCTTCAGGGACGACGCTCAAAATAATAAGATTATTTTTGTCAAGATACTTATTGGCAACTCTCTGGACGTCTTCGGCTGTGACATTCGAAAATCTCGAGAGGTCTTTTTCGAACCCGTCAGGAACTCCCGTCCAAGTGTAATAAGAATTGAGCCTGTCTGCTTTTCGTCCTATTGATTGAATCCCAAATACGAAACTTGCCTCGATACTGTTTATCGCTCGACGCATCTCCCGTTCGGTTGGTAATTCATTTTGTATCTTCTCTACCTCTTCCCAGACAACTTTTTCGATTACGCTCAAATTCGTTTCGGGAGTGGCGGTTATCTCCATTTCGAACGAGCCGGCTATTTCTCTCGAAAATTGAAATGCCGCCGCATCCTGCGCAATGGGATTATCATATATCATCGCTCTGTAGAACCTCGAATTTTTACCGCTGGAAAGTACTTCACCGAGAACATCAAGAGCTGCCTCGTCTTCATCAAAGCGGGAAACGCTGTTCCATACAAAATAAATGCGGGGAAGTTGAACTTTGTCTTCCATCATAAACCGGACTTCTTCCGTGAGGACGGGCATATCGGGATTCGGATGTACCACTTCGGGACCTGAGGGAATTTCTCCAAAGTATTTTTCTACCCAAACTTTTGCCTGACCTGAATCAAAATCTCCCGCTATGACAAGACTCGCATTATTAGGTCCATAATATGATTGGAAGAAATCTTTTATATCATCAAGCGAGGCAGCGGAAAGATCTTCCATCGAGCCGATCGTTGACCAATGATAAGGATGCTCTTCGGGGTAAAGTTTAAAATAGATGTTTTCCCAAGCGAGTCCATAAGGTCTGTTTTCATAACTTTGCCGCCGTTCATTTTTAACTACATCTCTCTGGTTATCTAATTTTTTTTCAGTCATAGCCGGAAGGAGCCACCCCATCCGATCTGATTCGAGCCAAAGCAACATTTCGAGATAATTACTCGGTGTCGTCTCATAATAGTTCGTCCTGTCTGAATTGGTAGAGCCGTTGAGGCTGCCTCCGACACCTTGAATAAGTATAAAATGTTTATCGTCTCCGACGTTTAAGGAACCTTGAAAGAGCATGTGTTCAAAGAGATGAGCAAAACCTGTTCTTCCCGGTTTCTCATCTTTTGATCCGGTATGATACCATATATTTACGGTAACTATCGGCGCAGAACTATCATTATGAAGGATCACCGTTAGACCGTTATCAAGCTTATACATCTCATTTTCAACGCTTATCTGTCCAACTGCTACAGTTGAAAGGCTTATCAAGACGAACAACAGAGTCGCATTTAATTTTTTATTCATTGCATTCTCCTGTTAAAATAGTCAAACATAAAGGGGGCTCGATTTTGTTAATATTGATCCATAACCGAGTGCCATACTTAATATTACAGATATTATAATAATATTTCAAGGAATTGTAACGAATTCTTGGTCGTTGACATTTCCATGCCATTTCCTTAATTTACTACGAGCTTAATAACTTACGGTAATTCCTGACTTTAGTTTCAAAAATGCGCAATTAGAAAAGAGTAAAGAATATAAAAAATAGACATGGATAATATTTTATTAATAGGAATTCTTTTAGGAACTCTCATACTGTTCATTTCGGACCGGTTATCGGCTGATCTTGTTGCGTTGTTGGCGCTTGTTGCATTGTTGCTATTTAAATTTATCACACCCGAAGAAGCCGTATCAGGGTTCTCAAACAGCGCGACGATAACTATCGGCGCCATGTTCATCCTTAGCGCGGGATTGATTCATACCGGATTAGTAGATCAATTGGCAGTGCTTGCGGCTGAAAAGATCAAGAATGCCCAGTACGGTTTGATGCTATTCATAATTGTGATCGCCGGAGGAGTTTCGGCGTTTATAAATAACACGGCTGTCGTAGCTGTATTTCTACCCGTAATTATTAAGATTTCAAGAGAACGGGGACTGAGTCCCTCCAAGTTTTTAATACCGCTTTCATTTGCTGCAATTCTTGGCGGGAGCGTGACACTTATCGGTTCGTCAACTAATATTCTCGTTAGCGCTATCGCAAAAGATCATGGACTCGCGGAATTTAAGATGTTTGAATTTGCTCCGGTCGGTATGACGCTCTTTGTGGCAGGAGGTTTATTTTTATGGCTGTTCGCGTATCGCATACTTCCCGAGAGGGCAAGTACCGGAGAATTGACTAAAAGTTACAATATGAAAAGGTATCTGACGGAGATTACCGTCACCGAATCTTCTCCGCTGATTGGAAAGACACTCATGGAAAAAAAGATAGCCGAAACTTATGATGTCAACATACTCGAGATCATCAGGGGAGAAGAAAAGATTTGGCGAAAGTTACGTTCAACTGCTATCGAAAAAGACGACCTTTTATTGGTGAGAGGAAGTGTACAGAATATTGTAAAATTTACAGCAGGTGAAAATCTTCAAAGTCTGGGCGATGCGGTGTTAGGAGATGAGGATCTCCAAGCAGAAGATGTTATTCTTGCAGAGGCTGTGATCGCTCCTAATTCTACGCTGATCGGTTACACGGTGAAAGAGATAAATTTTAGACAGCGATTCAGCGCATTTGTTCTTGCGGTACAAAGCCACGGAACTACATTTCGAGACAAAATTGGGCGAATCCCTCTGCATTTCGGTGATTCTTTACTATTGCAGGGGAGCAGTAAGGCGATTCAAAACCTTCAAAATAATCAGGATTTTTTAATGTTAGAGGAGGTAAAACTCGAAAAATATCGAACAAATAAAGCATTATTAGCAATTGGCATAATCGCGCTTGTTGTTCTGTTTTCTGCTCTTGAACTCTTACCTATAATGGTAGCTGCTATATTCGGAGCCGTGTTAATGGTTGTAACCGGATGTATCAATATTAAAGAGGCTTATGCTAACATTGACTGGATGGTAATTTTTCTTCTCGCGGGGCTGATACCGATGGGAATAGCTCTTCAAAAATCGGGGCTTGTCAGATCAGCGGCTGATAATCTTTTGATCCTATTCGGAGATTTGTCTCCTGTTTTTATACTATCCGCGCTTTATATAGGTACCGTTCTGCTAACGTCTATTCTCTCAAATACCGCTACAGCAATTGTGGTAGCGCCGATCGGGATTTCTATGGCTCTCTCACTCGGAGTAAACCCCAAACCGTTTCTGATGGCTATTATGTTCGGCGCCTCAACCAGTTTGATAACTCCTATCGGATATCAAACGAATACTTTAGTTTACAGTCCCGGAAGATATAAATTTATTGATTATCTTAAGGTAGGGTTACCACTCAATATCATGGCATGGCTGATCGTTACACTTTTAATTCCCATTTTCTGGCCATTTCATTGACAATATGATCAGAATAATACTCTATTGGATCGACACTCACAGGTGGTTTATTACGGCAATTTTATCCTGTGTAGTGCTTGCTAACGTACCTACTCCCGAAGGATTGTCCGAAAACGGGATGGACGTAATAGCTATACTTGTCATGTCTACCATAATATTGATAACGGCTCAGGTTCCGCTTCCAACCGTTCCACTTCTTATAGCGGTTTTTCAAGTTTTACTCGATGTAAACACTCCTAAGGGCGTTTCTCAATCCTTTATGAGCGATTCTGTCTTCTTCATCATGGGTTCTCTCATGTTGGCCGTTGCGATAGTTCACCAAAAACTCGATAGAAGGATCGCATATTGGATATTGCATTTTGCGAAGGGGAGCATCACGCGACTATCAACGGGTTTTATATTAGTGTGTGCGATAATGGCATCATTTATCGGAGGACTTACAGTCGCTGCAATTATGCTGCCTGTGGCGATCACTATCGTAATTAACATCGATGAGAATCAAAAAAATATCCGCAATATCACGCTGATGCTAATGTTTTCCATAGCGTATGGCTGTGCCATAGCTTCGATAGGTACTCCTTCGGGCGGCGCGCGAAATGCTGTTATGATCGATTACTGGTCGCGTTTATATGATATAAAAATTAGTTATTTCGAGTGGATAAAATATGCCTATCCGATGGTACTGATTCAAATCCCGGTAGTAGCATTCTTATTAAGGATTACTTTCAAACCTGAAAAGATAAATATAGGCAATGCTCTCGATAAGCTTCGTGAATCGGTCAAGGCTGAAGGTAAAATGAACTATGCCGATTGGCTGACGGTATCAATTTTTCTTTTCATATTATTTTTATGGGTGACCTCAAGTGATACACTCGGATTAGGAATTCCCGCATTCATAGGAGTATCAGCGTATCTCGCCTTCGGTCTCATAAGCTGGGAAGAAATTAATAGAGGAGTTAATTGGGGTGTGGTGCTGCTATACGGTTCTGCAATTTCATTGGGTATAGCGATGCAGAACACGGGCGCGGCATCATGGATAGCAAACGCTCTGCTGAGCGGTTTTACCTCTCTACATCTTGGAGGAGGATTGCTCCTTATGGTTATCATGGCTGTAATAACTATGCTGGTCGCCAACATCATGAGTAATGGACCGGCGGTAGCGGTGCTTGGTCCTATATTCTTAGAAGTTGCGGTTTTGTCTGATATGAGCGTTATTTTAGTGGGATTCATAATCGCTATGGCTTCTTCCTTTACTTATATGACTGTAATAGGCTCGCCGGCAAATACAATAGTGTATGGGAGTAATTTCATCAAACCGAAAGACTTTTTCAAAGCAGGGTGGAAGATGAGCATAGCGTCGATAATTATTTTAACACTTATATCTGCAACGTATTGGCAATTTCTTCAGTAAGATAGTGTTTAGGAGATCAACATGAAGTTGTTATTGTGTATAGCCGGAGGCGAAACGTCTCGTGATACCATAGTGGCGGGTGGGAAAATTGCCGCCGCGTTCAATACAGATCTGTCTGTATTGTATGTGGGCGAAAAACATGCAACACATATGACAAGCGCCGTGAATTTGAGCAGGATGAAGCTGTCGGAATGGAAGATAGAACTCCCGGGTGTAAAGGTTTTAGAATATGCGGAAATGGTCTTGCACGATTTGAATTTGCTTGAGGTTGATGATACGGGAGAGATCGTCGAAGTGCATTCTCTGAAACCCGATATAAACGGGGCATATGAGCTTCATGCAATGGGTAAGCATGGACAGAATATCCGGTTGCGGTTAAGAGAAGGGGAGATCATAGACGAAGTCATCAAGGAAGTTGACGTCGGTGGGTATGATGTCACAATCATCGGAGCGAGCAAAGAGCGTAGATTGGTTCAAAGGTTGATTCAATTCGTAGAATGCTCACTTTTTATTACGAAGAACATCCAAGATATTGATTATCGGTTTTTGTTTGCCGTTGATGAAACAGAAATGTCGAGAAAAGCGCTTTTACTCGGGGCTCGAACAGCCCATTTTCTTAAGGCGGAAGCAACCCTGCTGACCGTAGTTTCCAATGATTCCGACATCAAATCCGGCGAGGAAAATTTAAGCAAGGCTGAATCAATTTTACAGAGAGCAGGTGTCAAATACGATAAAAAAGTTATGGTAGGCGATCCAACTGAAATCATTATCGAAGAAGCGGGAGAGGATCATATAGTCGTGATGGGTTCGAGTAAAAGCTCGCAGCTGAGCAAATTTTTTAAGGCTACGAAAGCCGTGAAAGTTGTTCAAGACGGTAATTGCCCAGTGTTGATAGCTAAATGATTTTTACCGGTTTATATTATTTTAGGTTAGGAAATAGCAGAACGTCAAAGTGCGTTACTTTCTCATCGGATTACGGCCGGTTCACTCCGTAGTTTTCGGGATATCATGATCAGCCAGCTCTTTCTTTCCGTTCCGAAATTTGGTGATTAATATCACGGAAAAAATGATGAAAGTCGCGGCGATCAATATCCGCTCGTCCACAATTTCATCCGCAAAAAACCAGCCGAGCAGCACCGCGATCACGGGGTTAACGTAAGCATAGGTGGAAACATGCGCAGGTGATGCGTGCCGGAGAATATATACGTACGAACCGAATCCGATTATCGAACCGAAAAATATCAGGTAGCCGAGAGATAGCGATGATTTGACCGATACCAGGCTTAAATTCAGGTCTGAAAATTCACCGTTCAAAGCGCTGAACAGCAGAAGAAATATTCCTCCCGAGATCATTTGCATCGAAGCTGAGATCATGGGGGATTTTGGGTGATGCGCCGTTTTGGAATAGACCGAACCGGCTGCCCACATGAACGCGGCAAAAAGCAGAAGGAACGCGCCGAACGGATCCACACTGGTCCCACCCGAAATGTTCTGAGGGTCGACCAGAATTATGAGACCGACAAATCCGATTACGATACCTGAGACGATTCCAAAATTGGGACGCTCGGTTTTATTCCACAACCAATTCAACAGCACCATCCATAGCGATACCGTGGCAACCATCAAAGCAGCGAGACCCGATGGAACAGTGTGCTCCGCCATGACAACGCTGCCGTTTGCCAGAGCGAGCAAGAGTAACCCGACAAACGATTCGATCTTCCATTCTTTTAAAGTCGGTTTGGCTCTTCCGCGTATTCTCAGATAAATATAAACCAAAATTCCGGATATAAGGAACCGGCTGCCTGCCATCAGGAATGTAGGAATCGATTCAATCGCAAACCGTATCGCTAAATAGGTGGATCCCCAGACCAAATAAACTGATGCGAAAGCCATGATAAGTTTGGCTCCCGGCAAGTTTAGCGTTCTTTTAACGGCTGCTACCATTTACTCATCTACAAATTTTATAGGTAATTTCGTTGATTCTTTGATCGTCGAAAGTACAATTGTAGTTCGGGTGGATTGAAGAGAATTAATTGCAGCAAAATCTTTCGTGAGAAGTCTCTCTAAATGATCGGTATCCTTTGTTCTTACTTTTACAAGAAGACAATCCTCACCGGCGACATAGTGGACTTCCAAAACTTCAGGGATTTTAGATAATTGTTCACCCATATGCCATGTTCCTTTCCCCTCAATTTCTCTTACAAAGATGAATGCAACTAAACCGTAATGCAGCGACTTTGGATTCAGTTTCACCTCATATCCCGATATGATCTCTTTGGCTTCTAATTTGCGAATCCGTTCAAGGACTGCTGAAGGCGCCATGTCAAGACTTCGGGAAATTTCTGCGTTCGAGATACGCGCGTTTTCTTGTAACAGGTCTAAAATCTTTAAGTCTATGTTATCCATTATTCTCTGATATCCCATTATTCACGAATTATATACTGAATATACGTATAAAAAACGAATTAGTTCCATATAAAGATTCAGATAAGAGAATTATCTATAAAAGTATATTTACAAAATGACAGTATTGTGCTGGTTAGGGATTGCCCTGACCAGCCGAAATATTCCTCTCTATCAACCAGCCTGACATTGATCTGATCTGACCTGTCCGTCAGCTGACGAACGAGCCTTCCCGTTTGATGTAAGGTGGGGGTGTAATTGTTCGGAGTATTAAAATTGAGAAGAGATTAACAATTACACCCTTCGTCACTTCATGACACCTCCCTCAAGGGAGGGGAGTGTGAGTTTAATGTATTCCCTTTGTTGGAAAATACTTCTGTTTATCGATTTGAAACTTTACAGCGCCTGATTCTTCCTATAGTTCACAACCTCGCTGAGGACAACACCTCCAAGGACAAAAACGGATCCGATCAACTGCAATCGACTTAGAGATTCTGAAAGGAGCGCCGCTCCGAGAAAAACAGCTATGACGGGAGATATGAAAGCCACCAATGATACGGTGATCACTTGCGTATGCTGAAGCATCCAATAGTAGATTCCAAACGCAACGGCTGAGCCGAAAATTGATAGATATAATAGCGCGCTCACAGAAGTAAGATCCCAAACAACAGGATGAGATGAAGAAAAGTAGAAATGGATCAGCAGTGTTGAGAATCCGCCGATCAACATACTCGTCCCGTTCA
>JADFMS010000049.1 GCA_022563775.1 Fidelibacterota bacterium
GCATCTACTTCTACCGCCTCCAAGCAGGCGATTTCGTCCAGACGAGGAAGATGGTGTTGTTGAAGTAGTTAAGCCATTCGAACTGACTTCATCTCCTGTTAATCGAGCGGAATAGCTCAAGTTAAGTCTTCTATTTATCCGAATTAGCTTCTCAAAATCAATTTTAGTATCTTGTCTCCCTACCCTCCTTCTCCTACCTTACCCTTAAAATATCATTTTAAGGATTGAGGCAGCATCACAAGCTAAAGGAAAAAAGAAATGGGGGTATACCCACCTTTTGATTTGGGTGAGCGTTCATATCGGGCTATGTATTTGAACCCACCCTTTTCACTAAAGACCATACAATGGTTTCAAAATCGCCTTGTTACTATTGATAGTGTAAAATTTAGTAGTTATCTTCCTGATAGGCTATTTGATTAATAATTTTGGAGTGCTCATGAATTTAAAACCAATGTTCTCAAAGAAAGTCAAATTTTCAAAGGGTACGATCATCATGAAAGAAGGCGATAAAGGGGGTCCATTCTATATCCTTCTTGAAGGAAAATGTGAAATCCTTAAACGTGATTTTCCGCTTACAACAATTAGCAAAAAGGGAATCATCTTTGGAGAGATGAGCTTGATACTGAACATACCACGCACAGCGACCGTAATAGCGTATTCGGATGTAGAAGCGTATGAAGTCGACATCAATTTTGATGATATATTTAACCATTACCCGAAGACAACTAAGAGCATAATGCGCACCCTTGCCAAACGTGTTGTTAATCAGAATGACGTTATTTATGGTTATATTGTTGATGAGGAGATGGTGGAGTTTGATGAGAACGACAAGGAAGAGTAACTGTTTTAGAGTTGATGTCTAAAGCTCCATTTCATGGCAATTTGTAATAATTATAATTTGAGGCTTTCAAACTAAAGTAAATCAAGCTTTGCTCATCGCCGGCGATTTCCCGGATCAGGAAGATAGTGTAGCTGAAATAAGTGTATACCCACCTGTTGATTGGAGTGGGTTTGTATATCCTCATACGTACATTAATCGCAACATACGACTCAGGAATAAATAGGTGTCGAAAAACTTCCTAAAACCTATGTTCTAATTAATCTATTTCAACAATTTATGAATCAAATATGTACAGGTATATTCAAAGAGAATTATTGTCGAATAAACTCAGCTACTTCAAAAGTTGTGTAACCATCTATGATCTCACTGCTTGTTGTAGTAAGCTTATTACCCGATATAGAGTAATAGGATATCTCATCCGGTTTACCCGGCTCTTTAGTCGTTATTTTATTTCCAGTAACCGACCATGTTCCCGAACTACTTTCTGCTTTACCAAGGTAAACGAAATCTATAGTCCATGTGTTATCATCTTTTATGGTAAGGGTAAAACTGAAGTCACTGCCGAGGTCAGTCACGTTCGAAGAATCAGGGTCTGTTAGAGACCCATAAAAAGTGGTGCTTATATCAAGCTTCCAATTACCTATCAATTGTTTACCTCCCGGGCCTGTAGGATCGTCATCATCGCTAAATGCAGAAAACATTAATAATGTCAGTGATAGCATCAAAATGAGTTTTAGAACTGTTGGTTTATTCATCGTAAATTCATCCCTCTATTTAATCATTTATTCAAGAACATTGACATTTATTATAATAATGAGGCAAATCAACTTAATAAATTAGATGCTTTTTCAAAGGAGTTTCATTATTAATGTAGAATCACTCTTGAACTCAAACAAGAACTAATTTGATAATGTTAAGAATGGGGCATACCCACCTGATGATTGGGGCGGGCTTCTATATGCGGATACGCATATTAACCGTTGTAGCGGGGGGCAGACTCGAACTGCCGACCTACGGGTTATGAGTCCGTCGCTCTCGCCAACTGAGCTACCCCGCCATAATTCCGAATCGGTATAATTTAATACCTTTAAAATTGTAATCCATAATTATTTTTATTGGAAGTAGCGATAAGAAAAACTTCCTTTATGTTCTATTTCACTAAATAATAAAAGTTCTCTGATTTATTCAGAATTGAGACAACGTAAGTATACAATCATGTCATTTCGAGGAGTCCGTCAGCTGACGGACTACGAATTAATCTCAATCTAATTCAAATACTATACGAGATTGCCACGTCGCAGAGATGCTGCTCCTCGCGATGACAGCAACGTGCAAGTCAGAGGGCTTGTTGCCTAAAACTCCTTCGAAGCTCCGCCGCATTCATTGGAAAACCACCCCTTTTGTCCCCTCCTTAGATAAGGAGGGGAACTTTTCGCATCACGGATGCAATATGTGGCAGTCAGGATGAATGCTATTTCGCATATACATATTAAACTTAGTCTTTGCGAGACCTGATTTATCAGGTCGTGGCAATCTCAGTCTAATCCGATCGCAATTATGAGACTGCCGCGTCCGGCTGAAGCCGAACTCGCAGAGACAGTTTATTTCATTTTGCATGCTACAAGATGATCAAATTGTCGGACTCGATAAGTTAAGCCTTGTTCCCAGAATTGAATATCTTATTCAGAATATTTATAATTTCTTCAACATTGAAAGGCTTTTTTAAAAAACCATATGCCTGACTGATCAGTTCCATATGTTTATCTACAGTTACATAACCTGACATAAATACAAACTTCGTATCTCCAAGCCTGTCTCGAACGGATTTAAATATTTCAAAACCATCAATATCGGGCAGTTTTATATCGCTGATAATAAGTCCGTATTTATTCTTCTCGATCAGATCTAACCCCTCTTTACCCGTTGAAGCACTGTCAACTTTTAGGTTTTCCCCTCGTATAATCTCAGCTATCATCGAGAGCACCGGCTCGCTGTCATCAATGATCAATACCTTTCTTTCTATCGGCTTTTCCCCACCAGCCGATTTCTTTATATCGACAATTTCAATCCCTCCTGCATAATCCATAGTTTTGACACTTTCAAGATCCATCATTTTTTCAACCAGACCTGAAATTTTTTCTATCTGTTCGGGGATTCTATCTAAAAGATGAATATTTTCCTTCCAATCACCCTTCGCCATATCGGATATTATTGTCAACGCTTGTAAGGGCTGGCTAATTTCATGCGCAACCGCTGCTGCTATCTTTAGAGTAGATTCATTCCTCTCCTTTTCCAATGTTTTTTCCTGAAGCTCCATTCTTTCCATGAATCTTCCAATCCTACCTGAAACAGCGGTGATAAGATCGATTTCCTCTTTTGTTGCCTTACTATCATCGCGGTAACCCACATCAATAGAACCTATTCTGACCCCACCTACTCTAATTTCGCCGGAAATAAATGAAGAATCGTTTTTATTATTTTCATTAAGAGTATGTTCGGTGTCCTTTGCCCGAATCCTGACCCAGGCTTTTTCGGGAGAACGCAGCGCGCCCAGAACAATCTCTTCAATTCTATCCAGAGCGTTAGACAGGTCCTCACTTCCTTCAATTACCCTATCTATGGCATAAAGCGACGTTAATTCCTTAACCCTGTCTCGCAGTGTTTCTGAAAGTCGTATATTCTCATCTTCGGCTATTTTCCTTTTTGTAATATCTTCGCTTGTTCCCAGTATACCGATGATATTACCCCGTTTATCGTAAAGAGGCATTCGATTGGTATCTATCCAAATCTCTTCTCCGCTCTCCGTGATTTCTTTTTGGTTAGAATGGATTTCAGGAATTCCGGTTTCAAGAACGCGTTTATCACTTTCTTGAAAAATTTTAACATCTTTTGGGTTTGTAAATATTTCATATTCGGTTTTGCCAACTACTTGCGAAGGGGATTTTAATCCGACCTCCTCCGCAAACGATTGATTACAACCCATGAAAACCAAATCCCTGTTTTTCCAAAAAATAAGTTGCGGTATATGATTGATTATGTTCTGAAGATTTTCAATTTCGTTAAAATTATCATGAGGATGCTCTATTATACCGGGATTGTAAAATTGACTATAAAGACCTATAGCAATCAGTAATGCAGCAATTGGCAATCTCAATAACAGGTCGTCCGTTTGAGGATTAAATATTTCTGATAATAATGAACCTTCACTAAAAATAATTGCGTCAATTACGGAATCAATAAGCCAAAATGCTACTGCCATAGCGGACCAGAAACCTATATTATTAATGGATTTAATCTTCATAATCGGAAATTAAGAAATATGCTCCCGGATTTAGTGATAGATAACACTTTTAGCGCCATTATGTGTTATACATCAAATTTAGATTATTAGTGAGAAAAAATTTTAAGTTATTGTTATTATTTATCTTAAACCACTATTTATCAGACTTAGTTCAATAATTCTGCAAGTAAGCGTTTTACCATCAATCGCCTGTAATCAGCGCTGCCGCGAACATCTGAGATAGGCGAACACTCACTTACGGCTATTTTTGCAGCTTTTTCTATCAGTTCTGGCGATCTGCTGTTTCCCTCCAGGATTTTTTCAGCTTTGTACGCTCTGATCACCGTTGGAGCAACTGCCCCCAATGCTATCCGCAGATCTTTGAATTTGTCTTTATTAGAGTTATAAATCACGGCAAGTGACACTATCGCAATTGCCATCGATTCTCGTTGGCCGAGTTTATAAAATCTGCCGGATGTTGATGATGAAAGCGCACCGAATGAAATTTCGCTTAGTATTTCATCTGATTTTAATACCGTTTTACCTGGTCCCTTAAAGAATTTATCTACATCTACACTCCTAATTCCCTTTGCTGATTCAAGTTTTAGTTTAGCTCCGAGAGCATACAGCGGTGGGATTAAATCCCCTGCAGGCGATGCGTTACATATATTTCCGCCGATCGTCGAACGATTTCTTAACTGAACTGCAGCAAAACTATCAGCCGATTGAGCCAAAAGAGGTACATGCAGAGCTAATAATTTCGATTCGAGAAGCTCTGTAACCGTTGTAAGAGAGCCGATTCTGATAACATTATCATTTTTTGTTATCCCCCTAAGAGACTTTATTCTCTTTACGTCCACGATCATTCCCGTCTTGAGTCCAAAATGCTCTATCTTGACTAAAAGATCGCTCCCGCCGGCAAGTAGTTGACCATTATTTTTTTTAAACGCAGGTTGAGCGACTAATTCCAACAATTCTATCTTATCCATAGGCTTGATATAGATCATCGCCTCTTCTCCAACCGAAGAGCTTTCTCTATCGACTTGAATATTTTCACATAACCGGTGCATCTACAAAGGTTTCCTGCCACAACAGAACGAATTTCCGAATTCTTAAGATCAGGATTGGAATTGAGTGCCGCGCGTGCGGTCATAATGAATCCGGGGATGCAAAAGCCGCATTGTACTCCATGCTCGTCTACGAACCCTTGTTGGATTGTGTCGAGCTCGCCATTGATTTCAAGACCTTCTATTGTAGTTATCTTGGCGGTGTCAGCTTCCACAGCCAGTATCAAACATGAATTCAGAGCTTTTCCATCCATTATGATCGTACATGAACCGCATTCACCCTCTCCACATGCTTCCTTTGTACCGGTCAAATGTAAATCTTCTCTTATAAAATTCAGAAGTAATTTCCTACTATCGACTGTTTTAGAGTATTTTATTCCATTTACTTCAAGTGTTATATTATACTTATACATATTCACCTTGCTATCACCTTTTCAACATTGGAAATATCAGGTTCTATGGTCGTCGCTTTTAGGTCCCCGATAGCTGCTTCAGGCGCTTTTAATCCATGTCCGGTGAGCAGTAATACTACTCTATCATCTTTTGATAAGACGCTGATACTGAGCAACTTATTCAATCCAGCTAATGTAGCGGCTGCAGAGGGTTCAACAAACACTCCGGCTCTGTTTGTAAGTGTTCTGACAGCTTCAAGAATCTCTTCATCTGATACGCTAAGAGCATATCCGTTTGTTTCTTTAACTGCGCGCAAAGCTTTCACGCCGTCACGCGGTTTGCTTACCGCAATACCATCGGCGACAGTAGTTCCCGGTGCTGTTCCTATCTCGTCTCCGCTCTCAAACGCCTTGACAATGGAGTTTGCGCCATCAGCCTGTACAGCAATGAGACGAGGCATGTCAGAGATTACTCCGATTGCAATCAGATCTTTCAAACCTTTATGAACACCGCTGATTATACAACCGTCACCGACCGGAACTATGATTGCATCAGGCGGATTCCACATAAGCTGTTCGCAGATCTCGAATGCGACAGTCTTCTTTCCCTCGGAAAGATACGGATTGAATCCGGAGTTCCTGCTATACCATCCGAACTTTTCCGTTGCCTTAATGCAAAGGTCGAATGCATCATCATAACTACCCTTTATCTTAAATACTTCCGCTCCATACAAAAGCATTTGTGCTACCTTCGCTTTCGGAGCATTCTCAGGCACGAATATTTTTACTTTTGCTCCTATTGTCGCGCCAAGACCGGATAACGAGGAGGCTGCGTTTCCTGTTGAAGCGCAGGTGACGACCTCCGCTTTAATCTCAATACTTCGCGCCAATGCAATAGCGGTTGCCCTGTCTTTCAATGAAGCAGTCGGATTTTGTGTATCGTCTTTCAGTGACAGGTTAGACATTCCGAGCAGCTCCTTCAGCCTGTCACTTTCAATCAATGGAGTCCAACCTACTTTCAATCCGCCAAACGAAATAGGCTCTACAGGTAAGAGCGGCGCATATCTCCATATTGACAGCTCATTGCCCTTTTTAACTTCATATCTGTGCCATTCTTCACCGGCGGCAGCATAGTCATAAATGACTTCTAAGTTCCCGCCGCATTTCGGGCATAAGTAATGGATTCCTTCTTTTTCAAAGGTTTCACCGCATTCAATACACTCTAAATTAGTTACAAAAGTCAAAAGATGCTCACATCGTCGTTGCCATTATCGCTTTGCAT
Organism: Fidelibacterota bacterium; assembly: GCA_022563775.1. Next base: position 6,863 of record JADFMS010000049.1, read on the forward strand.
GTATGTATCCGATTCTCTGCTTCCTGATATACCACCGATTGTTCAGAATCAATCACTTCATCGGTGACTTCATTGCTCCGGTCGGCGGGAAGACAGTGCATGTACACCGATTCCTCCTTCGCCGCCTTCATTAACTTTTCATCGCATATCCAATCCTTATATTTCTTTGATAATTCAATTGATTCTTCAGGTTTTTCGAATAAGTCAATACATCCCCAACTCTTAGGATACACAACATCCGCATCCTCAAACGCTGCTTCCATCGAATCGACCACTTCAAATTTCGTGCCGTTTTCTGCTGCGAATTTTTCCGCTTTCGCAATTATTTCAGGCATAAGTTTGAATTCCGGAGGATGCGCCAGAACTACATCCATACCGAATCGCGGCATCAGAGTTATCAATCCCTGCGGAACAGACATCGGTTTCACATAAGAGGGAGCATATGCCCAACTGACGGCTATTTTCCTTCCTTTCAGGTCATTCCCGTACAGTTCCCTGATAGTCATCAAATCCGCAAGAGTTTGACATGGATGGTCGATGTCGCACTGCATATTAATGACAGGTATTCCGGCGTGTGCGGCAACTTCACGCAGATACTTGTTGCCTTCTCCCGGAAAAAGGTCATGGCGAATCGCTATGCCGTGTCCGTAGCCGGAGAGTATTATTCCCATATCTTTCGGACTCTCACCATGCGCTATTTGAGAAGTTTCCGAATCTATGAAATGCGCGTGCCCGCCTAATTGGGTCATGCCCGCTTCGAATGAATTTCTTGTCCGCGTGGATTTATCGAAAAAAAGCATGAATAGAGTTTTATCCGGCAGATGCCTGTGCGGTCTGCCGTTCTTAAAATCATCTTTCAATTCACCGGCAACCCGCAGCAGTTCCTCGAGCTCAACATTCGACCAATCAGCTGTTTCTATATAATCCTTACCTTTTAAATCCAACTGAATTTCTCCCTTTCTACCGATGCTTTATTCTATTTTTTGCTGCGCCGGGGCAAACTCTGATTAACAATAGCAATCAATCAATTTGCCTCCTTATAGAACAGCGGATATCCTGCGTAAAACGCAGCCGCCTTGATGAGATCATCTATACTCACCTGATCGTCGACCGAATGAGTTACCTCCTCAACCGATGGTCCGAGTCCGAATGTAGGTATCCCCTCTATACCTGCTGTGTAGACTCCATTAGTGCTGAAAGTCCACTTGTCAACTATAGGCTCTTCGCCGAATATCTCTTTATACGCCGCTTCAGCCGATTTCAGAGCAAGATGTTCCGGATCGAGATTCCACGTCGGATAGTATTTCTCCATTCCGACTTCTTTACCGGTATAAGATGTCGCTTTATATTCTGACAGTTCCACAACACCATCATCCCCCGCGATCTCTCTTATCTCAGACAGTGCCGACTCTTTTGTCTCACCTACGGTGAGCCGTCTGTCAATGTATATTACCGCCTTGTCGGGAACCGCATTCAACGATGCCGTGTCCACCTCCATCTTCGTGACCGCAACCGTTCCTTTACCGAGAAAATCATCGTCTCGCAGATTCGGATTCAACTCTGCGATTCCATTTACTATCTTTACCATCTTGTAGATAGCGTTCTCCCCTCTTTCAGGCGCGCTTGCATGGCATGATTTCCCTCTTGTGGTGACTCTGATCTCCATCCTGCCACGCTGACCGCGATATATCTTCAATCCGGTGCATTCACCCAGCACAACTACATCAGGGCGTAAACCGTCCTCCGTTATAACGGTTTTGTAGGCGAGACCGTCGGATGTTTCTTCCTGCGCTGAACCGACGACATACAGAGTAACTCCTTCAAGAAGACCCATCTTTTTTGATAGAGCCGCACCGTATACCATTGAAGCCAATCCACCCTTATTGTCGCCCGTTCCTCGTCCATATACTATTCCGTCTTCTACCTTACCTTTGTACGGATCATGCGACCACGCATCAGGATCACCGATGCCTACGGTATCCATGTGAGAGTCATACAAAATCACTTTTTCGCCATCACCTAATTTACCTATTACACTTCCGAAACTGTCCATTCTCACCTCATCATATCCGAGTTTCTCCATTTCGCTCATCGTACGTTCTGCCACGCCTTTTTCTTCACAGCTCGGGCTGGGTATCTCGACTATATCTCTCAGAAAGGAAACCATATTCTCCTGAATCTGAGTAGCCTCCTCTACATACTTTTTGTTCATTCAATTCCCCTCAATTGACTATAGTCCATGCGGATTGATATTTATCTAATTCCTGTTTTGTGTAATCGTTCATCGGATGCTCCCTATCAGGTATCTCCACCTCTTTCGCTTCTCCCATCAATTCGGTAGAAAAATAACGCTGCCCTGTATCATTGAGCATAGTTACGATACGTTTGGCTTCAGGAAACTTTTTGGCAAGTTTCAGCGCTGCGACAACATTACAACCGCTGGATATGCCGCAAAGCAGACCTTCTTCTCTCGCCAATCGTCGTGCCATTTCGAGAGATTCATCAGAAGTCGTAGTAACGATTCCGCTTAAAAGTTCAAGATGCAGATTCTTAGGAACGAATCCATCCCCAATCCCTTCAATCTTATGCTCACCCCATTCTCTTTTTGACAGTAAAGGACATTCGGAAGGTTCGACCGCATAGAGCTGAGCGTTTGATCCTACGCTTTTTAAATATTTTCCAACTCCGGTCAAAGTGCCGCCCGTTCCCTGCGAGGCTACAAATATGTCAATAACACCTTCCATCTGCTCCCATATTTCAGGACCCGTTGTCGCTTCATGAGCGGAGATATTATCGCTGTTTTCGAACTGCGCAGGAACCCAATATTTATCCGGATCAGCGCTTCGCAGTTCCTCCAACTTATCGAGAGCAAGGTCCACATCGCTCTCGCCACCCGGTGTATAGACCATCTCCGAACCGTAAGCGATATCCAATTTTTTACGCTCTTCGCTCATGCCGACAGGCATCACGATAATACATTTATATCCTTTTACGGCTGCTAAGAACGAGCAGGCTATCCCCGCGTTCCCGGTGGAGCACTCCAGAACAGTCATCCC
>JADFMS010000050.1 GCA_022563775.1 Fidelibacterota bacterium
AATTGCCTCATCACGTTGCTTTTGGAATTTTGAGATACTATTCCCTGGGGAAATTTACCCGCAGAACTGATTACCTCGTGAATTCCGCTATACACGGTTACCGGTGTTTCATCCGAAAGCTGAAATTTAGACCATAATCCACCTGCTTCATCAATTTGATCTTCAGATAATTGAAATTGATCTCTATAAAATTCTCTCCAATTCATCATCTCCATTGTTACCTTTTGATAAGTTTCCATTGATTGCAACAGAGAAAATGTGCCCGCCTCTTTTCCCGATACTTTTTCGATAATTTTTCTTGTTACGTTCAGATTTTTTTGACGTGAATCCACGAGTGTGCCGTCATAATCCCAGATGATCGCTCGTATGCTTTTTTCTTGACTCAAATTAACCCTCTTTGATCTGACTTAAAACAAACGTCATTATAAAAGATTATACAAAATAGGTGACGAAATAGATAGACTCATCCGATCCGGATTTAATCATCAAATCGGACTCTTTTCCGGGGATTAACCTGATTTAATTGAAACCGGTTAACCGACCGGTAAATAAAACGATTGTAGTGTCAGCGAATCTCTGTTATTCTTCGGAGGATTCTGATGCTGACGCTGCAGCAGCGCCGCCGCCGTATACTTTAGCGATCACAATTCCGCCGATGGATTTTTCAACTATCTGAAAAATGGCGTCCACCAATGCCGGACCCACGCTTGCCGATAGCAGTCCCATGTTGACGAAAGTCAAAGGAACTGTAATGAGCACACCAACTATTGCGCCGAACTTCATACCTTCGCTAACGGCTGAACCGCCTTTATAGCCGATTGGGAACATATATGCCATGATAAAGGCGTAGAACAAGTATCCAATGGCGATGAAAACAATATTAGGTTCTTCTAATATGGCGCCCGCATTGTAGACACCCGCCATCGCTTCATCGTAATAGTCCGCCATCACTGCCATATACCAGACACCGGAGAGAATGAACATCACTGCGAATCCGGCTAACGCTGCGTAAACTAACTTCTTACCGTCCATGCTTTTCCTCCTTATCATTATGATTGGAGACAATCAACTGCTTTATAATTATTAAGAGAACGGAAAGAATATATCAGGTTCTGACCTAAGGGACAAGGGGAATAAGTTACTTACTGTAGAATCAGGGTTTATTAGCCGCCGGAATTACAATTTTAAACAGAGATCCTTCACCGGATATAGATTCAGCTGTCAGCTGACCATGATGAACTTCCTCTATTAATTCTCGTGCTATAGCTAATCCGAGACCGGTTCCCTCCCCCCCTGCTTTGGTGGTGAAATAAGGGTCAAAAATATTCTCGAGGATCTCAGGCGCAATTCCGACACCATTATCCTTAATAGTCGCTATCACCGCCCCGGTATTCTCTGAAATTCTCGTTTCTACCGTAATCTCTCCATTTTCCATTCCCGAAGTAGCCTGAACTGCATTCATCAGAAGATTTCTTAGAACTTGAGCGAGCTTTTCTGAATCTCCTAAAATCTCCGACTCCTGGTCCATAATTGAACAGGAGATAAGCACGTCCTTCAAACTGCCGAGAGATCTGATGGACTCGACGGAGTTCAGGAAAATCTTTCCAAGATTTAGACGACTCATTTTTATCTCACTCGGTCTTGCCAGCGCCATGTAATTTCTTGTAAGGACTCCGATTAGGTGCGCATTCAAGAGTACATTCTCGAGTGACTCCTTCAATTCCGGTTGGGGATTGTCGAGAAGTTGAAGTTCTGTTTCGGCTGCGATGATTGCGAGAGGATTATTTATTTCATGCGATATTTTTGCGGCCATATCCCCGAGTGATGCAAGCCTACCGGCATTTATGAGTTGTGTCCTCAACCATTCTTCCTTCTTTAGCGAATCTTTTAGCTCATTATTCACCTTTAGCAATTTTTCGTGTTCTATATTTAATTTTTTCTCCGTCCGCTTACGATTCGTGATATCGCGTAGAAAAATTGTGAATATCCAGCCTTCGTCGATAGTACTTTTTAATATCGATGCTTCTGCCGGAAACTCAATTCCGTCTTTTCTCAAACCTACAATCTCAGTTCGTTTATCTTTCACTCGCGCCACATCAGATGAAAGTGCAAAATTTTCGATGTGCTTTTGATGCATATCTACGAATCTTGAGGGAAGCAGCGTAGTCAAAGTTCGACCGAGCAGCTCTTCCGAATTGTAGCCAAATGTTTTTTCAGCGCCGTTATTAAAAAAAAGTATATCCTGAGAATCATCCGTTACGATTATCACCTCATCCGAATTTTTCAGGATACTCGAATAATGACCGTCCAACTTATCGATCAATTTCTTTTTCGGAGAGGGCTTCAAAATAGTGTTCTGTTCTCCTACCATAATCCGATTCCGTTTCTTTACTCGCTTTTGATTTGTTTTGGTTTGCGACTCCAATTCCAATTTTTTTATCTTTTATTCCTGTATGTGGTAGAGATTCGCCTTAATTGACTAACACATCTATCCCACTTCCTGTAATATTCATATACATTTCTTGTGCCAATCAAATTTCAGCAGTAATCATTCGGCACAAATACTTGTAATTATTGGAATTATTTAATTGAAAATCTGTGAGTATAGAAATGCTTTTCGGAGAGCTAAATACTAATAGTAAAAAATTTACTAAATATCATAAATTATGTAGGCCGAGTTATTCCAAGTGTTTTCATCTTCGATACCAATGTAGGAGATTTTAGTCCCAATATTTTTGCAGCTCCTTTTTCTCCGCTTACTCTCCATTTTGTTTTTTTTAAGGCGCGGAGGATGTGTTGGGTCTCAATTTCTTTAAGTGTCGATATTTGAGAATCCCCCTTCGTCAATACCTCTTTGGGTTCCCATTCGCCTAATTCTAAAATTGGACCTGTACTTGTTATCATCGACCTCTCGATAATGTTTTCGAGTTCCCTGACATTGCCGGGCCAACCATAATCTTTTAACGTATTGATTAAGCTTTTGGGAAGAGTGTCTATTTTTGTATTTAACCTTGCAGCATATTTTTGTACAAAGTGCTGTACAAGTAACGGAATATCTTCCTTACGCTCACGAAGTGGTGGTATATTTATCGGAAACACGTTTAATCGATAGTAGAGGTCATCACGAAACTCACCCATTCCGATCGCTTTTTCCAAGTCCCTATTTGTCGCAGCTATGATTCGTACATCCACTTTTATTGTACCTGTACCGCCTAAGCGTTCGAATTCCTTCTCCTGTAATACCCTTAACAATTTTGCCTGTAGATTTAAGGGAAGAGCCCCGATCTCATCCAGGAATATGGTTCCCCCATCAGCCAGCTCAAAACGTCCTACTTTCCGTGATATGGCGCCGGTGAATGCTCCTTTTTCATGTCCGAAGAGTTCGCTTTCAATCAAAGTCGTTGGCAGTGCGGCACAATTTACTTTTACTAACGGTCGATCAGCTCTATCGCTGATTTCGTGGAGCGCGCGGGCAAATAACTCTTTACCGGTGCCTGTTTCTCCGGTAAGCAGTACCGTTGAATCAGTCGGAGCCACTTGTTCTACTTTTTTCATTACCCCCCTCAACCCTTTATATCCGGTTATTATGTTTTCGAAACCATGCTGAAGTTTTATTTCCTCCTGCAGATAAACGTTTTCCGCTTCTAACCGGATTTTTAATTCCTTTACTTCTTCCATTGCTCCTTTTAATGCTTTTTCAGCGCGCTTTCTTTCGGATATATCCCTTACGTATGATACTAAATATTTGCTACCTGATAAGGTTATCATAGAAAAAGAAATATCAACGGGAATTACCTTATTATCTTTTGTTGTACACGAAAGGTCTTCGGAACTTGTTGTTCCGGTTGTTTGTATCTCTTTCCAAATTTTTGACATATTAGTCAAATCATTCGGGTGGATCTTACTTATCGGCGTTTTTTTAAGCTGCTCTTTTGAATATCCGAGCAGCTCGCTTGCCTTCGGATTTGCCTCTACTATTATATCATTTTCCCAGTCAAGTATGAAAATTGAATCTTTAGCGAAATTGAATATGCTGCTGAATCTGTTTTCACTCTCCCGCAACATCGCTTCTGCTTGTCTGCGTTCTGTGATATCCATAAATGTCACCACAGAACCCAACAGCTGCTCCTTCTCACCGAAAATCGGTGCGCTTAAATACTCCACCGGAAAACTCGATCCATCTTTTCTCCAAAACAGTTCATCATCTACTCGGTGTTCTTTTCCGTCTTTAAAAGCAGCATAAATGCTGCAATCCTTCTCGTGAATTCTCGTGCCATCCGGTTTTGTGTGATGAATAAGGCGGTGTTGAGACTTACCGATAAGCTCCTTCGGCTTCCACCCTACCATTTTGGCAGCCGGCTCGTTTACAAAAACCGTATTACCGTTCATGTCCAATCCATAGATCCCTTCTCCAACCGATTTTAGAATCAGTTCGCAGTCATGATAAAGTTGTCCTATCTTATCTTTACCAGTTAAACTGCCTAATTGAGTGATTTTTTCTCTTAATTTCTTTAATTCAATGATGAGTTCTTTTTTTGTCTTATTTTCGTCCTTCATATCCCGACTCCTGACTCTAATAATATCCTTTCGAATTTAGACGTATTCGTTGTACAAATTCATAAATGTGACCAATCTGCCGTGCTAAGCGCGCTCATGAAGAGACACGTTTTAAATCGGCGTGTGTTGTGAATATTATATATACTAAATTAAATGAGGATAATTCAATATATTTTTAAAAGAACAATCAAAATACTTCTGTAGGTTATAAATATAGTGTGGATGAAATTGATGATGAATGAGCCTGATTTTATACAATACTGAAGGGAAGATCATCCCAGTCAACAGGGCCTGTCTCGAACATATATATCAACCGTTTCAAGACGACTTCTTTCCAGGCAACATCAAAGTAGTGATAAACCTGATCCCATTCCTCCCCGCTTCCCCAACCGTCATGGGACAATCTGAGTTTAGTTGATTTTTCTCCTTCTTCTGATAAACGAAGGACTACATGCGTCATCTGCCCTCTTATGTTCGGATATGAGGGGGGAGCGTTCCATGTAAAAGAAAGCATCTCTTTCGGTTGAAACGCCATTATAATCATTCCCTCGCTTCCCTGACTTCCGGACTCGGCTTCGAGATCAAAAAGCAACTCATAAGCGCCTCCAACCTTCAGTTCTATATTACATTCCGGCGCAAAAAACGATTTAATTCCTTCCTCCGTAGTCCATGCGTTCCAGACCTCTTCAGGATTCGCCGGGACGGATATCTCCACGTATATGGATTTTTCGCTGTTAGAATTCGACATAGACTTTCCTCATTAAAATTAGAATTCATGCATCCAGTCAAGTAAAATGATCGTTTATTCATTGTTACGTAATCAGCTATATAATGTTTCTAACTAAACGAAGATGGAAACGAATTTATGAATCGTTGGGGAGAGATTCTATAAATCTAAATTCGATTCAACCGGAGAATATCTCAAAATTTTCAGCGAGCAAATAAGAGGAATATAATAGATGATAGAATTACGCCGAGGGCGATAGTCATAAGGGAGGTCTTCAATTCCTCGGAAAGATAATATTACAAACTCTCAGAAATCTCCTCTGTCCACATCTTTAATGAAATCTATCAATCCTGCGAAGTAAATTTCTTGGTCGTCATACATCGCAAGGTGACTCCCGTTCGGACAGTGCAGGTATCTTCCGTGATTCACTTCACTCGCCATCCACTTCATATGTTCCGGATCCATCGTATCGTATGCGGCGCCTATTGTGAGAGTAGGCACTCGTATTTTGTGCAGATCGGATTTCCTGTCCCAATTAACGAGCCTGCCGGAAGCGCCGAATTCACTCGGACCCTGCATAAGTACATACACTTTCGGATTCGTATGCTCAAACGCCCTGTTTACAGGATCGGGCCATTCATCGGCAGGCATCCGAAGGAAATGCTGTTCGTAGTGATGAGGCACAAGCAGTTCCATGTAACGGGGGTTGTCATAATCGTTAGCGGCTTCCAAAGCCCTCAGCTCCGCTAACACATCAGGGTCGATGCGCTTTGACAGCACTTCAGCGGCAAATATATTGTAATCCGGTATACTCGCCATCATGTTCGAGATGATCAAAGCTTTCAGATTATCCTGATACTTGAGAGCATATTCAAGAGCTAAAATTCCGCCCCACGATTGTCCGTAGAGATAGAAATTATCCACCGTCAGATTCAATGCTTTACGCACCTGCTCCACCTCTTCGACGAACCGCTCCGTCGTCCAGAGAGAACTATCATCGGGTTGATCGCTGTAATAGGAACCGAGTTGGTCGTAATAGTAATATTCTATCCCCGCCCCGGGGAAGTAACTGTCAAATGCTTCCAAATATTCATGGGTAAAACCGGGACCGCCGTGCAGGATCAGCACCTTGATCGAGGGATTATTTCCTATACGCTTCGTCCAGACTTTGAAATCCCCCTTTGGAGTGGACACACTTATCATCTTCACACCACCGCTAAGGACGTCATCCCTGCCGGAATTATCGAAATACGCATCCTCCGATGAGGTCTTGTCAGCCGAACAAGAAAAACTGAACAGCAGGAGAGCAAGAGCTGTCGTTATCTGCCGCTGTTTATTGCCTGCATTCGCTGAAGAAGTGTTGTTTTTACCTTTCACGTGTTCCTCCCTATAAGATTGATTTCAACCGGTATCATAAATCAGCGATTCATACCGATTTTGGTTAACAATCAGTGTATTAGTTGATGTTCTAAGATAAGAAACAGAAACCGATTATTCCATCTCTTTCGGTTCAAGATATAATTTGTTTTTGCTTGTGCGGGTTAGGGCTTGCCCGTCTGGATGACATAGCCGGACAGGCCCTGACCGCATGGCGTTTTGCATTCCCCGTCATGCTGAGCGCCTGCCCGCCCGTCTGGACGGCAAAGCCGGACAGGACGAATGTCAGGCGGGAAGTCGAAGGGTGCCTGCGTTCCGTGGCAGTCAGACAGGTCCGCAGACCTGCCCCTGCATTTGATGAGCCCAATATGGAGTGCCCCGCATTCTGCGGGGCAGCATCAACACAGTTGAAGCACTCCAAAGTCATGGAGCGGTCAGGGCAAGCCCTGACTCGCACAACGTCATTCTGAGTCCCGTCCCGAAGTTTCGGGATCGGGACGAAGAATCTCGTCTGACCTCAGAACCCATCCATTGAATTGGATCGATAGCTGCTCACAAGATTAAAACAATATATTCAAAGAGAATTATTGTCGAATAAACACACTTACTTCAATAGTTGTGATACCATCTATGGTCTCACTGCTCGTTACAGTAAGCTTATTACCCGATATAGAGTAATCAGATGACTCCTCCGGTTCACCCTCCTCTTTGATAGTGATTGTATTTCCACTACTCGACCATGTTCCCGAACTACTTTCTGTTTCACCAAAGGAAACGAAATCTATACTCCACGTGTTATCATCTTTTATAGTAAGGGTAAAATTGAAATCACTGCTGAGGGTAGTCACGTTCGAAGAATCAGGGTCTGTTAGCGACCCATAAAAAGTGGTGGTTTCATAGAGCTTCCAGATACCTATCAATTTGTTAGCTCCCGGAGCTGCAGGATGGTCATCATTACTATATGCAGAAAACGGTAAGAATGCCAGAAATAGCAATATAATGAGTTTTTGAACTACTGATTTATCCATGGATTCCTCCTTCGATTAATTGTTTTTTCAAGAACATTGACATTACACCTCCCGCGCTTCCCTCTTGTTCAAATAGGCGTGAAATATACTTAACAAAATATAAACTGCCAAGAATATAGCCTGAGTAGCGGGGGGCGGAATCGAACCGCCGACCTACGGGTTATGAGTCCGTCGCTCTTACCAACTGAGCTACCCCGCCGATTGCGGTGCAAAAATAATCGCAGCCCTTAAGAATGGCAACTCATATTTAAACGAACACGCCTGAAGATGGTTCGATAGATTCGTCAATGATGTTAATCTTTATTCTCAAAAACACGGTCGAGTAAATTCTGTACTTCCTCAACCGTAAACGGTTTTTTCATAAATCCGTTTGATTTGTTGATCAGTTCAATATTATCCTCACCTACAATGTAGCCTGACATAAATGTGAACGCGCTATCTTCTAAATCTTCAATTACCTGCTCAAATATCTCAAATCCGTTTATATCAGGCAGTTTTATGTCACACAATATCAAACCGTAACTGTTTTCCTTGATAAGGCTTAGACCATTCTCCCCTGTAGATGCCGATTCGACTTCATAGCCTTGCTTTTGTATCACCTCGACGAGAAGGTTCAGGACAGCGTCATTATCATCAATAACCAGCACTTTTCTGCTCTTCGGCGCTGATCCGCCTCCCGATTTCAGAATATCGACTATCTCCACCCCTCCGGCGTAATCCATAGTTTCTACAGTGGTGAGGTTCAGCATTTTTTCAACCAGTAAGGAAATCCTTTTGAGCTGCTCGGGAATGCCATCTAAAAGATGGGTGTTCTCACCCCAGTTGCTCTTGGCGAGATCCGAAATTATCGTAAGAGATTGAAGAGGTTGACTTATCTCGTGAGCGACTGCCGCTGCCAATTTTTGAGTTGATTCATACCTTTCTTTTTCTATCATCTTATCCTGAAGGTCCAATCTTTCAATAAGCCTGCCGACTCTCCCTGATACTGCGGTCACAAGATCGATCTCTTCTGTCGAGTTCTTTATGCCGTCTTTGTACCCGACGTCAACGGAACCTACCGGTTCACCGTGAACTTTTAATTCCCCGGAGATGAATGAGGACTCATCGATAAATTCCTTATTTACGTTGTGAACTCGGTCTTTTATCGTAATTCTGAGCCATGCTTTTTCCGGATACCGGAGAGCGCTTACGATTATATCGCTGATTTCGTCCAAAATAACAGAGAGGTCATGACCGCTCTCAATAGCCCTGTCGATAGCATAAAGAGACGTGAGTTCCTTAACACGGTCGCTTAATGTTTGCGATAGCTTCAAATTTTCCTTTTCGGCTTTCTTTCGGTACGTAATATCTTCGCTGGTGCCCAATACCCCGATTATCTTTCCCTTTGCGTCGTAAAGAGGCATTCTGTTTATCTCGAGCCAGATCTCGTCTCCTTCTGAGTTAATTTCTCTCGAACTCGTATGGATCTCCGGAATTCCCGTATCGAGAACTTTCCGGTCGTTTTCTCTGAATATTTCAGCATCCTTCGGGTTCGATAACAGCTCAAAATCGGACTTACCGATAATTTCAGCAGGACTACGTAATCCTAATTCGTTTGCGAACTTCTTGTTACATCCAAGAAATATCAAGTCCGTGTTCTTCCAGAATATCAGATGGGGAAGGTTGTCGATTATATTCTGGAGAATTTGCATCCCTTCTGTTGTACCGGTTGAATAATCTTTGATCTCAGACTTACTACTCTGAGTGTATCCTCCTATCAGGATAAATATCAGCGCAATTATCAACCTTAGAATAATATCGTCAGTTCCGGGCTGGAAAATCTGATTGAATATCGAGCCTTCATTGAACACCACCGCGTCCACTACTGCATCGATTATCCAGAACGCAGCCGCGAACGCTAACCATAGACTCACCATATTCGTATTTTTCAAATTCATACGAAAAAGCTAACTTCAATATGCGTGTAAGACGTGACGAGGGACACGAATTTGTTCAATTCGTGCCAAGGGTCAATTTTAACCACATTTGCCGTGATTTGCGTCAAGATGGAAGAATTCTTCATAAAAATGGTATTATGTTGTTGTTACTTATACACTTATAAGGTTTTTACTTTCGATTTAATAATAATTCTTTGGTAAGACG
>JADFMS010000010.1 GCA_022563775.1 Fidelibacterota bacterium
GGCATACGCCCCGCGGTTTTTCAATGAAGGAAATGCGCAATTTAACAGATTGCTCAATTTGGTGGATAAGTATCATATCGGTGGGGTAATGTTTTTTAGAGGCAAGCCGTATGCAGTGGGAAGATCAATCGAGCGATTACAAGCAGCGGCGAAAACTCCTCTTCTTATCATGGCAGATATGGAGTGGGGGCTTCCTATGCGGGTGGACGAAAGCACCCGCTTTCTTCAGAATATGGCAACGGGGGCTGCCGGGAATGAAGATTACGCATATCAAATTGGAAAAATCACAGGAAAAGAAGCTCGCGCCATAGGAGTTCATATCGGGTTTGCGCCTGTTATGGACGTTAATAATAATCCGGATAATATCATTATAAATACGCGTTCATACGGCGAGGACCCGGCGCTTGTATCAAAAATGGGAACTGCATTCATTCGCGGACTGCAGGAAGAGGGTGTTTATGCCACAGCAAAACATTTTCCCGGACATGGTGACACCGATGTTGATTCTCATATGTCGCTGCCGACCATTAATGCTTCAAGAGAGCGCATAAATAATTTAGAACTGCCTCCATTTCAGGCGGCTGTTGATGCCGGTGTACAATGTATAATGGTTGCTCATATTACTTTTAGTCAGATAAAGGAAATGCAGGGGAGACCGACGACACTCGATCCTTATTTTATCAAAACCGTTCTGAGAGAGGAGATGGGTTTTAAGGGACTCGTTGTCAGTGATGCAATGGATATGGGCGGCATAACCGATAATTACTGGTCCGGCGAAGCAGCTGTCATGGCGATAAATGCTGGAATAGATATGGTTCTTCTACCGCCGAATTTCGAAAGTACATATAAGTTTGTTCTTCAAGCGGTAAAAGAAGGCAGAATAAGTATGGAACGACTCGACGAGGCGGTGCGGCGAATTCTCAGAGCAAAAGCGGATCATGGACTTGAAAAAAAGCCTCTCTATAGCGAAGATAACCTTGAAAAGATAATGTCTGATTCAAAATCAGCATGGAAGGCGGAGCAGATCGCAAACGCCTCAATGACCCTTCTCAGAGACGATAAGAATGTGATACCTTTTAAAGCCGAGAAGATCGGAAAACTGCTTGTGCTTACGGTGACTGATGAAGATGGGACTGCTTGGAGGGGAGCAACAATGAACAGGGAAGCTGCTGTTCGGGTACCCAATATGAAAGCAGTCTTTGTTGACCCACGTTCTACGGAAGAAGAGATCTCCCAAATAATCATAGAAGCTGATTCTGTAGATGCGATCATAGTCGGTGTATATGTAAAATGGCGGGACAGGAAAGGTACCATCTCGCTGCCTGACACGACGGTAGAATTGCTTAAAAACGTATTCAAGATAGACAAACCGATGGCAGTGATAGCATTCGGTTCACCATATACGTTAAGACAGATCCCTGAGGTGCCGTCTTATCTCGTGGCATATGAAACGGTCTCATTGGCGCAAAGAGCTGCCATAAGGGCGCTGTTCGGGGAGATTCCCATTAAGGCGAAAATACCGGTATCAATCCCCGGATATTACGAGATTGGAGACGGACTCGAACGAGAACTGCGGAAGATGGAACTCGTAAAGAATATTAAAGACGAATTATTCCAAGACACGTACGCTGTCATAAAAGCGGCGATAGCCGATTCGGTATTTCCCGGCGCGCAATTAGCAATTCTGAGAAAAGGAGAGCTCGTTTCAAGCAAGTCGTTCGGGCATCAGACATACGACCCTTCATCACCGGAGATAACATCAGAGACGATGTATGATATGGCTTCGGTAACCAAAATAGTTGCGACCACCGTCGTAGCCATGAATCTTTGGGAAAAGAAAAAATTAGTACTTGATATACCTCTAAAAAGCTATCTTCCGGGTTTTAGCGGAGGTGAAAAAGATCTCGTAACTATCCGTCACCTCTTGACTCATTCTTCCGGCACTCATTGGTGGACAGATTTATGGAACCAAGCCGCCGATAAAGAAGCGGCATATCAGCACATTTATGGGCTTCCACTTGATTTCACTCCCGGCGATTCGATGATCTATTCTGATTTGGGATTGATTTTGACGATGGATATAATTGAGACGGTGACCGGAGAATCGCTTGACAAATTAGCGAATAGGTTATTTTACAAACCGCTGGGAATGAAGAACACCATGTACAATCCTCCGAAAGAATTGCTCGGAAGAATAGCTCCCACTGAGATTGGAGGGAGCATGGATAGGGGGCTTATCCATGGCGATGTGCATGATGAAAACGCATTCTTCCTTGGAGGTGTTTCCTCTCATGCAGGGCTGTTCTCTACAGCGGAAGATCTGGCATCTATGGCGCAAATGCTTATCAACGGAGGAATATACAAGCATAGACGGTTTTTCAAGCCTGAGACAATCGATTATTGGACGACCCGTCAATTCATCACTCCTAAGAGCGATAGAGCTATCGGATGGCGTACGCCGACAGCGCCAAAATCATCAGCAGGTGATTATTTCTCGGAAGGAAGTTATGGTCATACCGGTTTTACAGGCACAACTTTTTGGATCGATCCGAATCGGGAGATAGCGATAATTTTACTTACAAACAGGGTACATCCGACACGGGAGCGGGGCGGCATATATAAAGTGAGAAGAGATTTCCATAATTCTGTGATGAGATCTCTCCTGAAAGAAATGGGAGAGCCGATTCCTGAACTCTCTGACAGCCCTGAAGAGTAATACTTTAATAAAATCAATCTGAATAAACCTGCTAAATTCTAAAATGGAGAGTGAATGGGATTTACCTCAATTGACATGATAATTGTAGTAGTCTATATGACTGCTTCGGTAGGAATTGGCAGTTGGATAGGCAGAAAACAATCGACTACTACGGATTATTTCTTGGGAGGCAGAGATATCCCCTGGCAGGCGGTAACATTCAGCATCGTCGCAACGGAAACAAGCGTTCTTACGTTCATAGGTATTCCTGCGGTCTCCTATTTGGGAAATATGACGTTTCTTCAGATCGTATTCGGTTATATGCTTGGAAGAATATTGGTGGCTCTGATCATGATTCCGGCTTATTCCGAAGGTAAGATCGAGACAGCCTACCATTTTCTCGGCAACAGATTCGGACAGAAAATGAGAAGCATAGCCAGTATAACATTTATGGGCACCCGTCTATTGGCGGATGGTGTACGGTTATTCGCAACGGCAATCCCTCTGACGATAATAATCAAGGGAAGCGGATTTCTTGAAGGATTAACCGACGGTGAATTTTATGTTCTCTCAATTGTTTTTATCGGAATTCTGACGATGGTCTACACATATGTAGGTGGAATTCGTTCAGTCATCTGGATGGACGTAATTCAAATGAGCGTCTACATCGGTGGAGCGCTGCTTGCCGTTCTTCTTATTCTTAACAAACTTCCCGGTGGATTTGACAGTGTAATCAATTGGGCAAACGATGGCGATAAACTTCGATGGCTTTATTTCGGGACCGATCTTACCTTCAGTGAATTTATAAAGGCGCCGTATACACTGTTCACGGCTTTGATAGCCGGAGCAATATTCTCTCTCGCGTCTCACGGTACCGACCAACTTATAATTCAAAGGGTTCTGACGTGCAGAGATAAACGCTCAAGCCAGTTGGCAATTGCATCAAGCGGAATAGTGATATTCTTTCAATTTCTGATCTTCTTACTTCTCGGCGGAATGCTTTACGCGTATTACGAGGGGTTATCCCCTGAACAATTAGGATTGACCCGCGCTGACGGGATATTTCCTAAATTTATAGTCGAAGAGATGCCCGTAGGTATTAGCGGGTTGATAGTTGCGGCATTGTTCGCAGCGGCAATGAGCACGCTTTCAAGCAGCCTTTCAAGTCTTTCCAGCGCAACGGTTTTGGATATTTATAAACCTATCTTCGGAAAAAATAAATCAGAAGCTGAACTCTTGGACATCTCCCGAAAAGTGACTCTTGGATGGGGAATAATCCTGATCTCCACCGCTATCGGTTTTATCGGTCTGAAAGGTACCGTAGTGGAGGTGGCGCTCGGTATCGCATCGTATACTTACGGCGGTCTTCTCGGAGTGTTTTTGATAGGGATGATAGATAAGAAAACAAAACAAATAGACGCTATTATAGGTTTCGTAACAGCTCTTATAGTAATGACGGTGGTTATAGCGACTTTGAAAATCGCCTGGCCTTTATACACAATGGTGGGAGCGACAACCGTTATCTTAGTCGGTATAATATCAAGTAAATTCAGCGTTAGCAGCGAATCTGAAACAAATGGAATGACCGAATGAATGTATCAACTCTCGATTGGGCATTGGTAATTTTATACTTCGTTTTCGCTCTTGGGACAGGACTATATTTTTCCCGAAGAGCATCGGGGAATATAGTAGAATACTTCACTTCCGGGAGAAGCCTCCCCTGGTGGGTAGCGGGAACAAGTATGGTTGCCACCACATTCGCGGCAGACACACCGTTAGCCGTCACCGAGCTCGTAGCAAATCACGGGATAGCCGGTAATTGGCTTTGGTGGAATATGCTCATGAGCGGTCTCCTGACCGTATTTTTATTCTCCCGACTATGGAGAAGGGCGGAAGTAATAACTGATGTAGAGTTTACAGAACTGCGTTATTCGGGAAAACCCGCGGCTTTCTTGAGAGGATTCAGAGCGCTATACTTAGCAATCCCCATAAACCTGATAGTCATGGGCTGGGTAACATTAGCAATGGTGAAGATAATAGAATTGGCTATAGATGTGGATAAATGGGTTGCCGTTGGAATAGCTATGGCAGTAACTCTGCTTTACAGCACCATGAGCGGTCTCTGGGGAGTAGTGATGACAGACATGCTTCAGTTCGTCATAGCAATGGTCGGTTCAATAGCATTGGCATATTTCGCCATCGATGCTGTCGGCGGTATAGATGGATTGAAAGAAGGACTTGTCACAAATTACGGACCTGACCACGGATTACTGAATTTTTTGCCCGAAATCGGTTCGGTATGGATGCCAATGACAGCATTTTTTGTATATCTCGCAGTCAATTGGTGGGCTGCATGGTATCCGGGAGCGGAACCGGGTGGAGGCGGTTACATCGCTCAGAGGATGTTTGCCGCCAAAGATGAGAAGCATTCATTCCTTGCGACACTCTGGTTCAATATTGCGCACTACGCTCTTCGTCCCTGGCCATGGATACTCGTTGCTCTTGTAAGTATGGTATTATATCCTGACTTAGAGGATAAGCAAACAGGTTATATCCTTGTGATGCTCAACCACTTACCGACAGGATTTAAAGGATTACTTTTAGCATCGTTCGCCGCCGCATTTATGTCAACGATAAGCACTCAACTAAATTGGGGAAGCTCATATCTTGTGAACGATTTCTATAAGCGGTTCATCAAAAAAGAGGCGAGCGATTCACATTATGTGGCAGTGGCACGAATCTCCACCGTCATATTGGTAATTCTATCCGGATTCGTAACATCACAGATGGATACGATTGCGGGCGCATGGAAATTTCTGCTTGCCATCGGCGCTGGTACAGGCGCTGTTTATATTTTACGATGGTTCTGGTGGCGGATAAACGCATGGTCCGAGATTTCTGCGATGGTAATGTCATTTATTACGGCGATAAGTTTACAGTCAATTTTTGGCATGGACACTTCCGATGCCAATGTTTTCGCACAAGTTATGCTGATCACCGTCGGCGCAAGTTCTGTCGTATGGCTGACTGTTACATTTATGACGGAGCCCGAAAGCGAGGAGGTATTACTTAAGTTTTATAGGAAAGTCCGTCCGGGTGGAAAATTCTGGAAGCCTATCAGCGAATTAGCTCCCGAGGTACAAACCGATAAAGGATTATCATGGGATCTTGCGGATTGGGCTGCCGGATTGATTATGATCTATTCTACTCTATTTGGAGTCGGTAAAATACTGCTCGGACATTCGCTGCTTGGAATCGGATTACTTATTCTTGCAGCTATGGCGTTCTCGTTTATCAGATGGGATCTGAACCGCAGAGGATGGAAAAGCATCTCCGAATAGACATCTGCGCTATTAGAATAAAGTTTGAATGTGCTGTGCTGTCAAGGCTACCGCCTTCGGCGGATCAGGCAAGACCCTAACCCGAAAACTATTGTCATTGCGATCCCGATTTATCGGGAGAAGCAATCTCAAATCTATCGAATACAGAACGAGATTGGCTTACGCCTGTCTTCGGCTGCCGCGTCGTGACTATGTCACTCCTCGCAAAGACAGTTCTCTACAATCTTTGGCTCTTCAGTGGCAGTCAGGACCACCGCCGATGGGGGACTAAGGCTTGTCCTGATGCCCAGTGGAAACGTTATTGCGGTCGGGGCAAGCCCCAACTCGCACTATTAGAATAAAGTTTGAATGTGTTATGCTGTCAAGGCTACCGCCTTCGGCGGAACAGGCAAGACCCTAACCCGAAAACTATTGTCATTGCGATCCCGATTTATCGGGAGAAGCAATCTCAAATCTATCGAATACAGAACGAGATTGGCTTACGCCTGTCTTCGGCTGCCGCGTCGTGACTATGTCACTCCTCGCAAAGACAGTTCTCTACAACATATTCATCTACCCTAAATTATGAAACTGAATAAATCAGTTCAGTTTTTCTGATTTCTTCCGATACTATGTACAGACGAAGTATATGTAAGGGAAAGATGTGGACACCGAAAAAATCAGAAATATTCTGCGAGATATCTACGATACGATCAAATCATCAGAAATAGCACAGGTCGACAAAAGCACAAATTGGCAGATCGACGATAAAGCCGATGACCTCGAAAGTGAATATTAATTGATTTTTCAAAATTAATGAAAGTCCTCGGAATATCATGTTATTACCATGATGCAGCGGCGACATTGGTGTCAGACGGAAAAATTTTAGCAGCAGCGGAAGAAGAACGGTTCACCCGTCGCAAACATGATAACAGATTTCCTGAATTATCAATCAAATATTGCCTTGAAGAAGCGGGAATAAGCAGTTCTGATTTAGATTATGTTTGTTTCTATGAGAAACCTTTTCTAAAACTTGAAAGGATGTTGGAAACTGCATCCCATACACCGGATAAATCAGAAAGTATGGTGACAGGACAGCTTTCACACATGTTGCACGAAAGGTTATTCACCAAGCAGGTGCTGAGTGAAAAAATAGGTTATGATGGTGAACTGCTTTTCGTTGAGCACCACATGGCTCACGCAGCATCTTCATATTATATTTCAGGTTTTGATAAATCCGCTGTGATGACGATTGACGGTGTAGGCGAATGGGCTACCACCGTTCAATATATCGGTGAGGGGAGTTCGTTGAAAAAGGTAAAAGAGATCCGGTATCCTCACTCGTTGGGATTATTATATAGCGCGGTTACGGCATTTCTCGGATTCAAAGTAAATAACGACGAATACAAGGTAATGGGATTAGCCTCTTACGGCGAACCTAAGCATATCGACAAGATAAACAGACTTCTAAAAGTCTATGATGACGGCAGTATCGAACTGAATCTCGATTATTTCAGTTTTATGTATGATTCGAACAGGATGTATTCGGATGAATTCGTTGAGCTCTTTGGACCGCCGAGAAAATCGGATGATGAAATATCAGACTATCATATGGATATTGCCTCTTCGCTCCAAAAAGTACTTGAAGAAACCTTGATAAAGATGGGTAATCTCTTCTACGAAGAGAGTGGAGAAATTGAAAATATCTGTTTAGCCGGAGGAGTAGCTTTGAACAGCGTGGCTAATTGGCGTTTCATAGAAGAAACGCCCTTCAAGAATATTTGTATTCAACCGGCAGCGGGAGATGGAGGCGGTTCGATGGGAG
This sequence comes from Fidelibacterota bacterium, assembly GCA_022563775.1. Next base: position 7,841 of record JADFMS010000010.1, read on the forward strand.
CAGCTCTTTACGCTTATTATATGAAATCGGAAGATCCAATTAATAGTGAACCGCACACTACTCTGCTCGGACCATCATTTTCAAATGAAGAGATAAAAGAATTACTCGACGAGCGTAATGCGATTTATACGAAACTGAGCGATGATGAACTTTGCGCCAAGGCAGCCGAGTATTTGGATAAAAACCTGATAATCGGCTGGTTTCAGGGCAGGATGGAGTTCGGACCGCGGGCACTGGGAAATCGAAGCATTCTCGCCAATGCGACCAATCCCGATATGAAAGACATCTTGAATGCTCGTGTTAAATTCAGGGAGGATTTCAGACCTTTCGCTCCTGCTGTACTCGAAGAGAGATCGAGTGAATATTTCGATATTGACTTCAAAAGTCCGTATATGCTTTTCGTCCCGCAAGTCATGGAAGGAATGGGTGAGAAAATCCCGTCTGTTACACACACAGATAATTCTGCGCGAATTCAAACGGTGAATCGAGCAGAAAATCCCCGCTATTACAAGCTGATTGAGGAGTTTGAAAAGCGTTCAGGCGTTCCGGTGATAATTAATACCTCTTTTAATGTTCGCGGCGAACCGATTGTCTGTACGCCTGAAGATGCATACAATTGTTTTTTAAAAACAGATATAGATTTTTTATTCATGGGAAATTTTTTAGTGGAGAAGGTGGTCTGATTATGAGTGATAATAGTTATTTCAGTAAAGAAGATATAGACTTGATGAGGGCAGAATTGAAAGAGAATCCCCAAAGTCCCGAATGGCTTAGTTTAGCGTTAGAGGTGTTTCCTGAACTCCAGGAGCTTATCCAACCCGAAGAAGATGAGAACAGATTCGTGGTAGAGTATATCTATCCTCATTAACCGTGATTAGAATGACGATATACTTCTAAGTCGGATGTTTTTCAGGAATAACAGAATCAGTACGCCTGTCAGACCGAAGATCCCGGGAGTTTTTCGCATTCTTTGTGTTGGTGATTCACTGACATACGGTCATGGCGTTCATTTTGATGAAACGCTACCTGCAAAACTTGAAGAAAACTTGAACGGCGCTTTGTGGGGGACACGCGTTGAAGTATTGAATGAGTCGAACTGTGGATTTTCTTTTTTTGATGAGAAGGCTTTTATTGATGTTAGAGGAAAATATCATGAGCCGGATCTCCTCGTGGTCATACTTTGCAGTAATGACAGTGAGTTATTTCATGCGGAGATAGAGTATACAGATCACCTAAAAGAGAATTGGGATGCCCAGGGCGAAATATTTCCATTCTTTAAAAAATCATTTTCCGGCTTTTGTGAAGAGGTCAATTCCGTTGATTTAAAAACAATAGTAGCATACTACGATCTGACGAACTCGGAAGTGGAGAAAAAATACTCCTCTCAGTTGTCAAATTTATGTGACGAAAACGGAATGAAATTTGTCGAGCTATCCTCTGTATTTAAAGGGATGGATATGGATTCATTGACAGTGAACGAAGCGGACCGACACCCGTCGGCTCTTGCTCATGAGATAGCCTCAAAAGAACTTGCGCGGGAGATTCTCGGGAGCGAATTGATAAGCGATTCAATGGATATTCTGAGTGAGTTAGAGTTATACAATAAATATTCTATTGATGCAGAAAATATGATAGATGTAGGCTATCCACAGCACGAGCTGTTGTCGAGTACACTAAAACTTATGAAGCAAAAACGTTCCTCGAGAAAACGGGTGAATATTGAAGATGACTTGTTGATAGACGAACCGACCTACAACGAGATTAATTCAAGATGGAGTTCGTTGACAGAAAAATCGATTTTATTTCTTTATTTAGAGGCATATGCCTCGTCATTGGAATTGAACGGCTCATTTATCGGTAGTGAGGGAAAGTTGATCGAAGGTGTGTATCGTGAAAGCTATAAAAAACTTTTTGTTTTAAAGAGCAGTCTTGACTCTCACATTACGCTCTCCAATCCATTCAATGGAAAAGAAGTAGATGAAACGCAAACAATCACCAATCTGATAAATAATACGAGTTTGATCGACGGTCAGATGAAAGAACTTAACCGGATATCAAACATTTTAGATAAAATAAAATCGAAAATTCTTGATATAAAGTCTGAATCTGCCGATTTAAACGATTCGTTAAGCTTCCAGATACACTCAAAATTCAAGAATGTAAAACCCAGATTGATAAATTATCTTAATGAAGCAAATCTGCTTTTGAAAGGCGTATATGATCTAACGGAAGCTTTCTTATCCATTCACGATGAGATGGAGGGTAGAGAAGCTTCGGAAGGAATGACTGGAAACCTCAGTTCGCTCAGCGCCCAGCTTTCTGAATTGGTAAAAATGACACTGAAATGGATAAGATATTATAGCTTTGGCGGTTTAAGCTTTAATGAGAATTTGGCAAGCGCTGAACCGGTTGTTCACTTGAAAGTCAAGATGAAATGCCGTGCCGACAAGAAATCAATGATCATGTTGAATTTAAATGCTATAGTTCCGCACATTGCGTACCACTATGACGAAATGTATATAAATACGGATGGGCAATTGCATACTTATTATTTCAAATTGCCATTATACTTTTTCGGCGCTTTTAGAATTCGGACGATTGGAACCGCCGAATTATCGTATGAATCTGTGGAATTGTACTTCAATGAAAATAACAGGATAAAATTCACTGATGAGCGGTTGAAAGTAGATGAAAATGGAGCGTTTAATTCACCTTTAGTTTTAATTCCGCTATAATATTTAAAAATTAAACCTTTAAAGCATCAAAATATAAAAATTTTAATAGGTGCTTTTAGCCTATTGTGGGTTATATAAACCTATCTGTATCCTATTTCAACATAATCAAACAGCTTACGGACTATTTATTTTCACAGATAGAAATAATTAGATAAGTATTGTGATAATAGATATATAACACGTCTGAATTCCTTTGATTTGTGCTCGAAAATTGATTAAAATAGCAAGAATGATATTTATGGCACAACGTGTGCTTTATTATCTAAAGAATTAACAAAATAGAGAGAACTAATAACTTAATAGTGAGGAGGATATTTGATGAAAGATGTCTCTATAAGCTACTAAGAGCATAACTTCTACATATGTAGAGTGGGATTTTAATGCGAATTTATGTAACAAATTTACGAGCTGAAGTTACCGATGAAGACTTGAAAGCACATTTTGAAGTCGCCGGAGAGGTACGTTCAGCAATGGTAGTTAAAACCAAGACCACTAATGAACCTACAGGTCTCGGCTTTATTGATATGGTAGATGAATCTGCAGCGTTCAAAGCATATAATCTACTTAAGGGTAAACTCCTCAAAGGCAGTCCTCTAAAGCTGCACGACAGAAGAGATGTCCTGGAAAGACGCAGCGGTAGTGAAAGGCGAATCGAATTTGAACAGAGAATCACTACTGACCGTCGAGCATATCCAAGACGAAAGGCAACAGGCGAAGAAGAAATTGTTAGTCTCTTTGTTGATCTTGACAGAAGAGAACATCCGGAACGACGTGAAGGTATCGGCAAAAGAGTTTTAGATAAAAGGCGTGGCAAAATGGATAGAAGAGAGAATGACGACAGACGAATTCCCTACACTACTTAGCCTTTGATAAGGCGGTTAAAAAGAATTAAGTAAAATCTTCCATTTAATACATTTCTAATCTTTGAAGATGAACAGAGTTCACCTCAACATCTTAAAGATCAACTAAAAATCATAAATCAACATTTGTTCTTTCGGAGATGTCTCCGATAAGATCATCATACGTTTAAGTTGACACCGCAGCAAGGAATAGATATATTATTTCTTCAAGTAAAATGAATGAAGCGGAGGGATTGCAATGAAATTGAGGAGTTGGGTCATAAAGGTGCGAGGTGGTTCTCGAATTATTCTGAAATCACAGTTGGAAGATGGGGAAACAGATTTCCTCGGTTCTCTAAAATCATCCAGAGAGTATCAGCGAAGCCCTGTTGAATCCTTGCCACTCAAAGTGAACATTGAAATTCCCCCACGGAAGATGTTCGCAGGAACGAACGCGAATAAGAACGATGTTAATTATCCTGAATCCATTGGTCCCGGAATATTGACGGTAAACCTCACCGAACCGATAGATCTATGGATCGATACTTACTATGAAGACGAAGATTCTATCAGCAAGTTTAAGGAGCAGGTAACTGTGCCGCTGCTGAAAGCCTATAGCGAAATAATGGAATCTACTCAGTTCACTGAAAATGAGATCTTGAAGTTTTAAATTCTAATGTGCCGCAGGCGAGACTCGAACTCGCAGCCTATACCAAATTTGTAACATAATAACCGGTACAACTTTGGAGGACAAGTTCATGATAATTAGCTTTTGAGATATGTGGCGATCTGTTTAATAAGCATTCGTAATTAATACTATTAAAAAAAGCTCTTGACTCGTATGATAGTAAAAGTTACTTTCATAATTGATAATGAGACACATTCTCAATTAGCGTAACTGATTTTAAATGGGATAAATTGATAAATATGTACAACTCTAATTTATACAGTCAAGCATTCAGCCGATGCCAATTCAGATTTCTAATAGCTGCACTGTCACTGATTATTGCGGCACAACCCTTCAGTGATCTATTTGCTCAATCGACCTCTTCAATAATCGGCAGTGTCATTGACTCAGACACGCATAATCCTCTTGTAGGCGCTAATGTCTTTATAGAAAATTCGGGTTTCGGAGCTACTACAAATAAGGAAGGTAGATTTGTGATTCAATCGGTAAGCGATGGAATCTATATTTTAACGTGCTCATATATCGGTTACGAAAAAGAAAGCATCACACTAACGATTCGTAATGGTCAATCGCCTTCGGTGGAGTTTAGGATAGCCGCTACAATACTTGAATTTCCGCAGATATCAATTATCGGCAGTGGGAGAGTGGCTTTACAGCGCATCCCCGGTTCAGGAACTATTATTTCACCGGCTAAACTTCTATACACCATACCGCTTAGCGGAAATGAGATTTTCAGACAGGTCCCGGGAATTCACGTTCAGGACGAAGAAGGTTTAGGTTTACGTGCTAATATAAGTTTCAGGGGGCTTGACCCGGATCGCAGCCGCACAATTCTTATGTTGGAAGATGGTGTACCGGTTGCTCTTGCGCCTTATGGAGAACCGGAGATGTATTACACTCCACCGATAGATCGCATGGCTCGTATCGAGATTGTAAAAGGCAGCGGATCTATTTTATTCGGACCACAGACAGTGGGCGGCGTAATCAATTATATTACAGCAGATCCTCGCCTGGCTCCCGAAAGACGTGTAACCATTCAAGGTGGTCAAAACGAATTTTTGCTCGCACAGGCACAGTTCGCAAAGAAATACGAAAACACTGCAATGTTGATAAATATTCTTCGCAAGCAAGCAGATGGAATTCGAGATATCTTTTTTAATGTGACGGATGTTCTTGCGAAAATGACCGTTAATCTGAGTGCAAGGTCATCTTTGGGCATCAAGGTGGGTGCGTACGATGAAATCTCTAACTCTACATACGTCGGTCTTACACAAGATCTATACGATACAAACCCAAATTATAATCCGGTACCGGATGACCGGTTAAAAATACGACGATTTTCAACCAGCGCTACTCATCAATATAAGCTTGGTTCGAGCGCTGTTCTTAAAACCACATTTTACGGCTATCAAACAGTGCGAAATTGGCAGAGACAGGACTATCATTACTCTGATGATGGAACTCAGATCATTGTTGAGAACAGCACAGGCAATCGAAATCGTACCTTCGAAGTAGCGGGATTAGAACCGCGTTTAAAATTCGATTTCAAACTATACGGTATGCGGAATGAGCTTGATGCAGGAATCAGGGGACACTTCGAACAAGCGCATGAGCAGCGAATTAACGGCGAGAGTGGGAACTCAAACAGTGGAGTCATTCGAAACGACGAGATACGTACGGGGAAAGCATTCTCCGCTTTTATTCAAAATCGGCTCTTTTTAAGTGAGCAAATAAGAATTACTCCCGGCATTAGGGTGGAACATTTTTCGTATGATAGAAATATTTTACGAACAAGAGTTACCAACGAAGAAGGTGAAAAAATCCCTACTGATGTAGATCTTAGGTCAGAGAATGCTCTCTTAAATAATCCCGGGTTTGGGAATTAGCTTTATACCCGGTAACTCGTTTACGCTATTTGCAGGAGCTTACCGTGGATTTGCTCCTCCCAGAATAAAGGACGCGATAACCATCACGAATAAGGGTACTGAAGCAGTTTCGGTTCAGCTGGATGCGGAGGAGAGTCTGAATCTTGAACTCGGAACTCGAACAGAACTGTTATCCGGCTTATCAATAGAAGCTACACTGTTTTTCATGGACTTCGAAAATCAGATCATTCCAACGTCTAAATCCGGAGGAGCAGTAACAGATTTGCCAAAAGTTAATCAGGGTCAAACTCGCCATAAAGGCTTTGAAGGAAATTTGGGCTTAGATATTGGTCGCCTACTTAAAATTAAGTCAACGTTGACCGCGGACATTGGTTTTACTCGTGTAAATGCCGTATTTTCATCGGATCGTTTTATCAAAGGGGAGAATGTGAAGGGATTAAGGCTTCCATATGCACCGCAAAACTTACTTTCGTTGAGATTCGGATATATTCATACAGGAGGGCTTAGATTAGTGCTAAATGGTTCTTATGTGAGTAATCAATTTGCTGATAATGTTAACACGATAGAGGGCTCTGCCAATGGGCGAATCGGGCTTATCCCATCGTATCAGGTGTGGAATTTATCAACACACTATCAACTTAAAAATATTCCGATGCGATTAACTTTTACAGTAAAAAATCTCTTCAACAAAAAGTATATTGCTTCACGCAGACCTGAAGGAATAAAACCGGGACTTTTTCGACAGATGATGATAGGCTTTGATTACACCTTATAAATGTTTGCAGTGAGCAGATAGATTTATAGCCGCAAGGTCTGTTTTAAAGCTAAGAACATCATTAATCGAAGACGACATGGTGTATAGTGGCATGGATTTAGACACCACCCTCAAGAAACTTAATAACCTTGATTATGCCTTATATAGTGGGTCAGAAAGCGCGGTTTGATAAGAGCAAACGACCAACATAAAGCGAATTTGACCACGGGGGAAGTCGGCAAGAAGATTATGAGCATGGCGCTTCCGATGTTTTTCGGGATCATCGGAATGATCGCATTCAATCTTATCGACATTTATTTCATCGGACGACTCGGAACGCTTGAATTAGCAGCTGTTAGCTTCACTTTCCCTGTTGTATACGTAATAGGAAGTATATCACTTGGCTTGGGAATCGGTGCCACAGCACTGATATCCCGCGCAATTGGCGAAGGTAACTCTGAAAAAGTAAAGCGTCTTACCACAGACAGTCTTCTGCTTTCCGTGATTATTATCGGCTGTGTGATTGTTTTTGGATTGATAACGATGGATAGTGTCTTTGGTTTTATGGGAGCAAGTCGTGAGCAACTCTCGTTGATAAGGGATTACATGACGCTTATCTATCCCGGTGCTCTCTTTGTAGTTATTCCAATGGTTGGTAATGGCGCCATCAGAGCGACCGGCGATATGAAAACGCCGGCAATGATCATGGGTGTGGCTGTACTCGTTAATCTTATCCTCGATCCTCTCCTGATTTTCGGATTGGGTCCGTTTCCGCGATTAGAGGTTACCGGGGCTGCGCTGGCTACGGTCATATCGAGAGCTGTTGCTCTTATCCTCTCCGTATCTATTTTGCATTTCAGAAAGCGCATGATAGCATTCACTTTCCCCGGTATAAGAGAAGTATGGCAGTCATGGAAGCAAATCTTATACATCGGCATAGCAACAGCGGGCACGCAAGCAGTATACCCTCTCGGTATCGGGTTCATTCTCCGGATAACAGCTACTTACGGTCAGGAAGCTGTAGCTGCGTTTGGAGTAGCGACACGCATTGAAGCCCTGGCATTGGTCAGTATGATGGCGCTTGCAAGTGCTATCAATCCATTTATCGGGCAAAATCTCGGTGCAGGAAATTTCGAAAGAGTCAAAGAGGGAGTAAGATTCGTGAATCGATTTGCGATAAAATGGGGATTCGCCGCCGCCGTTGTGCTTGCATTGATTGCGAAACCACTCTCGTCAATACTGAACAGTGACTCGGAGGTAATTTCGATTCTGAGTCTGTTTTTATGGATTATCCCGATCAGCTATGGACTCTTCGGAGTTATGATGATTACCAATTCAAGCCTCAACGTACTCCATAGACCGCTTCACGCCACTGCTATCAGTTTTATTCAAATGTTCGTCATGTTCATTCCACTCGCTTTTTTAGGGTCCGAATTTTTCGGTATCAAGGGCATATTCGGAGCGTCGATGTTTTCAAAGACAGTTGCAGGAATAGGAGCGTATTATTGGTTAAAGAGAACGCTCAAACATGAACTTGCCGAAAAACGTAACGTTTCATAACGATACATTGCGTTTCATTGTGAAAATATTAGCACTATTCACCGACAGAAAATCGTTTATATTTATAATAGCTATCCCTCATAAATTACAAGAGCTTACACATATTGTTACAGCCTAAGTTCAGCTGGCATAAATATTGCCACTATATATAGGCATAGAATATAAAATCGTAATTCAGGTAAATGTTAAACTTGCTAAACAGTAAAAAATTAATATGATTTGTTCGATCAGAAGCTGGCTCAAAACACTGTGAACAAGCTAACCCTCCTCGGCTCCGATTATCATCATGCTCCAATTGGTGAGTTGGAAAAATTATCCGCCTCAGATAAATATATCGATCAAATTTATACCGACCTTATTGAGTCGTACATTGTCGATGAGGTCATTATACTTTCGACCTGTAATCGATTTGAACTTTATGTAGTCTCTGATGATAATGACATTGAGGATATTCTGTCGAATTATGTTTTAAATCTGACCGGAACAGCCCTACTTAAAAACAAGCGGACTAAATATGTGTTAAAAGGCGAATCCGCTGCGAACCATCTATTTAGGGTTTCTGCCGGTATCAAATCACAAATAATCGGTGAACCTGAGATACTCGGTCAGGTCAAATCATCACTTCGTAAATCAAGAGAAAGTAAGGCATCGGGACCATTTCTTATAAAATTATTCGAATCGGCGATCAAGACCGGCAAGAGAGTCAGAACAAGAACCAACATTGCCAAAGGGAATGCCTCCTATGCATCCGCCGCGCTCGTGAAAGCTTCTGAAGTTATCGGTTCTTTTGACGGTAAAAAAGTAATATTGTTAGGTACAGGCAAGATCGGCGTAACTGTTTCAAAGTATTTGAGATCATTAGGACTTAAGTCATACTATATCGCCAGCAGGAATAAAAGCAGGGCAAAGTCCTTATCAGAAAAATATGGCGGCATTCCCATTTCCTTCAACGAGGTAGACGAATTAATTCCCGAAGTCGATTGCATAATCTCCGCTACAAATGTAAACAAACAAATAATTAACCGTTCGGCACTTGAGAAGCTGGGAAAATTTAAATCCCCGAAAGTAATTATCGATCTTGGAATGCCCCGAAATGTTGACCCGGATATAGCTAAAATTAAAGGGATTTACCTGTTTAATATTTCTAATTTGGATAAGTCAATTAAGAAATCTATCCAGCTACGGAAAGAATCGGTTGAGGAGGCGGAGGAGGTCGTAAAGAAAGAAGTAAAATCGTTCAGAAAATGGCATCGAAAACAGATAGAAAGCGATATTTCCAAATCTCTGATCGAGCACTTCAATATCGTTAAGGCCGAGGTACTTGCTGTCAATTGTCACAAAATGAGTGAAAATGAATTTAAGCAAGTTGACAAAATCACATCGTTGTTGGTAAAACGCCTCCTCCACCAGCCGTTGAGTTTTCTGAAAAATGATGATAGTCCACACCGTGAAATGCTCCTAAAAAAAGGAGTGCTGAATAAAATGTTCGGACTTCATGATCAGACAAATGGTAGATAGTCTGGTTATAGGTTCGCGTGGCAGCGAATTAGCATTATGGCAGGCTGGGTGGGTAAAAAAAGAACTCACTGATGCCTATCAAGATATTAAAATCGAAATAAGAATTATCAAAACTATGGGCGATCTGGTGCTTGACAAGCCTCTTCCTTTAATTGGAGGAAAAGGAGTATTTACAAAGGAGATTGAGCAAGCGCTTTTGAATGAAGAAATTGACATTGCCGTTCACTCGTGTAAAGATTTACTTACAGAGATAACGGAAGATCTGGTAATCGGCGCCATACCCACCCGTGAGATACCTTCAGACGTGCTGATCACGGCAGATGGTATTGGATTAGATTCCCTAAAATCGAATTCGGTTATCGCCTCAGGAAGCATAAGACGAACAGCACAATTATTATACTATCGTAAGGATTTGAAAACTACTGACATCAGGGGCAACGTCCCCACGCGGTTAAAAAAATTCAAAGAATCTAATTGGGGAGGGTTGATCTTAGCTTACTCCGGACTAAAAAGATTAGATCTCTTAGACAGAAATTGTGTTATTCTTGATCATAAGAACATGCTTCCGGCTGTCGCACAAGGGGCGCTTGCTTTACAGACAAGAGCGGGTGACACGCAAATCTCAGATACCATATCAATCTTGAACGATAAAGACTCATCGGACGCGGTAACCGCTGAAAGAAGTCTTCTTAGAAGGCTTGAGGGGGGGTGCCAGATTCCAATAGGAGCTCTTAGTACAGTTGAGGACAATGCATTGACTATTGAAGCTCAAATAACTAATACAAACGGAGTTGATGCGGTCAGGGACAGACTATCAGGAGACCGCAATGATGCCGAGAAGTTAGGTATTGAACTTGCCGAAAAATTGTTACGGCAAGGTGGCGAAGAAATATTGAGTGAAATTAAAGAACTGATAAATTCTAACTTTATCTCGGAAGCGTAGAAGGTTCAGAAATGAGTAAATCTTTAAATGATATCGGGGTTTTGATTACCCGCGCTGCCCATCAGCAGACTGAAATTGAGTCGTTGATCGAGAAAGAAGGCGGGACTCCTTACTCTGTTCCTTTGATAAAAATTGTCTCGCCCGAATCGTGGGAGAGTGCTGACTCCGCTATTAGTGAATTAGAATCCTTCGATTGGATTTTGTTTACAAGCGTAAATGGAGTTGACGGTTTTTGGGGACGAGTAAAACAAAGCGGTAAAAATATAAATCAGCTATCGTCCAAAAAGATCGCTGCGGTAGGCTCAAAGACAAGAAAAAGGCTTGAAGATATCGGATTGGAAGTATCTCTTCAGCCCAAAAAATTTGACGGTGACAATCTTTTGAAATTAATTAACAATGAACAGATAAATAAAAAGAGAATACTTTTCCCCGGGGCAGAATATGGTCGAGAGCAGTTGATCAACGGTCTTGTCAATGTTGGAGCGAGTGTGATCTCGGTTCCTGTATATCGCACCATTCCAAACGATGATGTCAATTCAGAAAAACTGATTTCTCTTTTTGTAGATGGAGATATACAGATTGTAACATTCTTCAGCCCCTCGACATTTAAGGTTTTCTTGAATAATCTCCCACAAGAAATTATTGAAAAAACAATAAACAAGTTAGTGGCTGTAGCTGTGGTAGGATCCACTACATCCAAATATGTGAATGGGTTGGGGTTCAAGGCGGAAATTGTTCCCGAAGAACATACATCGTTCGGTCTGATCGAAGCTATGAAGAGTTGGGCTAAATCTTCCGGAGTCTTGGACAGTGGACGAAAGACACCAAAATTATCTTATACGTTGAAAGCATAAACAGCCGGACCGATGCAAAATTCATTTATCATTGATGCTATCAAAGGTAAATCTGTTCCCAGAACACCTATCTGGATTATGAGGCAGGCGGGGAGATATCTTCCTCAATACCGTCAACTAAGAGGGAAAGTAACTCTGCTTGAGGCATTTCATTCTCCTGAAATAGCTACGGAACTGACTCTTCAACCGATAGAATTACTTGATGTTGACGCCGCAATAATCTATTCGGATATCCTGTTGATTCCCGAAGCATTGGGAATGTCTTTAGACTATATTCCGGGAAAAGGTCCGCTGTTTGAGAAGCCTCTCCATTCTGACCCGAATATTAAAAAACTAAGAATAATCTCTGATTTTGAAGATAAGCTGTCATTTGTTTCAGAATCTATCAGAAGTGTGAAAGCTAAGTTGGATGATTCAAAACCGCTGATTGGTTTTACCGGGTCGCCGTGGACCATTGCTGTTTATATGATCGAGGGAGGGAGCTCAAAAAGTTTCGTCAATGCCAAAACGTTTATATACAAGGAGCCGGATTTATTCAAAGAGTTGATGGAAATATTGACTGAAGCTGTAACCCGGAGTCTTGAATTACAAATAAAAGCGGGAGCTGATATAGTTCAGCTGTTCGATTCCTGGGCGGGTCTTTTGAACCCGGAGCAATTTCTTGATATTTCGCTCGCCTCAATGAAAGAAGTAATCAAAAATTTGAATAGCAGTGTTCCGGTAATTATTTTTGCCAAGGGCGCTGGACACACTGTTGACATCTTAGCCGACAGTGGCGCTGATTGTCTTGGAATTGACTGGGGAACGAGCCTTTTTGAATCGAAGAAAATTGTAAATAACAGAGTTGCCCTTCAAGGAAATTTAGACCCCGTAGTGTTACTTTCGGATCCGGAAACAGTTAGAGAGGAAACGATAAAAGTTCTTGAGGCATACGGAGAAGGGAACGGGCATATATTCAATCTCGGACATGGGATATTGCCCGAAACACCGGTTGAAAACGTGAAAATATTGATTGAGACCGTTAAATCGGAAAGCCCAAAATTTCATAAAGAAAGTTGATGATGGAGAAAAAAAATAATCAGTCTACGCTGTTTGATGAAAAGCTTATTAAACGCTATTCGAAACCGGGACCGAGATATACGAGTTATCCTACTGCTCCGATGTTTAGCGAAGCGATAGGACCTAACGAATTCAGAAATGAAATTGCAAAAACGAATGATTCTTCAGAGCCTGCAGATCTTTCGCTTTATTATCACATTCCTTTTTGTGACACACTTTGCTATTTCTGCGCATGCTCAATGATGATAACTCACAATGATGACAAAAAAGAGAATTATCTCGGATATCTGAAGAAAGAAATTGATATGATTTCGAACCTTACCAAAAGCAACCGCAAAGTTTCACAAATGCATTGGGGAGGAGGAACTCCCAGCTATCTTTTTCCTTCGCAGATAGTGAGTCTCGGAGGATATATTCAAGAAACTTTCACTTTTGATGATGATGCGGAAGTGAGCGTTGAAATTGATCCGAGAGGATTGACCCGCGAACATCTTGAAGCCTTTAGGGAGATAGGGTTCAACCGGATAAGTATGGGAGTCCAGGATTTTGACCATAAAGTTCAGAAGGCGATAAATAGAATACAGCCCGAAGATATGACGATCCAGGTAGTTGAATGGTGCCGGGAGTTAGGATTCAAAAGCATCAATTTAGATCTTATCTATGGATTACCGTTTCAGAACGTCAAAAGTTTTCGTAAAACTGTTAAATCGGTTATTAAAATAAAGCCCGATAGGATAGCCACATTTAATTACGCTCATGTTCCATGGATGAAAAAACATCAGACCCTGATCAAGGATGAATGGCTCCCAAGCGCTGATGTAAAACTCAAATTGCTACATCTGGTGATCGATGAGTTCACTTCTGCGGGCTATGAGTTCATCGGGATGGATCACTTTGCGCTTCCCGAAGATGAATTAGTTGCCGCTCAGAAAAGCGGAACGCTCAACAGAAACTTTATGGGTTATACTACCAAAAAAGGATGCGACCTCATCGCAATGGGAATCACCGGGATTAGTGAAGTCGGCGATATTTACGCTCAAAACGTAAAAACTCTTCAAGAATATTATGAAATTATAGATAACAGCGAATTTGCCACATTCAAAGGTTATAAACTCAGTAACGAAGACAGATTGAGAAAAGAGATCATCATGCAGTTGATGTGTCATTTCAAATTGGATAAAACATCATTCGGTAATGCATACAATCTAAATTTCGATGAACACTTCTCGAAGGCTCTCAAAGCATTGGAGCCTATGAAAGAAGATGGTCTGTTGGAAATTACGGATGACAGCATAACGGTTTTACCAACCGGCAGGCTGCTCATCAGAAATATCACGATGGCGTTCGATGAATATCTGACAGATAAGAAGGAAAATAAATTTTCTCAAACGGTATGAACCAAATCTCAGAGAAAATCGCTGTTATATTGCTGAATTTGGGCGCACCGGAATCTTTAGCTGACATAAAGCCATTTTTACGTAATCTATTTAACGACCCTGATATAATTGATCTGCCTATGGGGAAAATCCTTCGTCCACTTTTAGCATGGAACATTACGAGAAAACGGCTGCCGGAATCTACACAGATATATGAGAAGATCGGAGGAGGTTCGCCTTTACGCGAACTATCGCAAAAACAAGCAGATGCGCTCGAATCCACACTAAACGAAAATGATAATTTTAAAGTTTATTTAGCGATGCGTTATTGGCATCCGTTTACGGAGTCCGCCGTAGAGGAGCTAATCACAGTAGGGATAAAAAAAGTAATTCTTCTCCCGCTGTATCCTCAATATTCTATTACTTCATCAGGTTCAAGTCTACATGAATTTGAACGGGTAATTAAAAAAAGAAAAGACGCCGAAATAGAATTCAGATTTATACACGACTACCATGATGTTCCTTCCTATATCGACGCGCTCACGGAGAAGATTCGGGAAGGTATCGAAAAATTCAACGGTGTCGGCGATGATGATTTACATATTTTGTTCAGCGCGCATGGAGTACCGCTAAAAGTGATAGAAAAGGGTGATCCTTATGAGAAGCAGGTGCGTGTTACGGTGGATCTGGCTATGACTAAGTTGGAAAACAGCTGTCCTCATTCGATCAGTTTCCAGAGCAGAGTTACCAAAGTAGAATGGCTTGGTCCCGCTACGGATAAAATCATACCTGAATTAGGAAAAAATGGAGTTAAAAATCTTCTTCTGATTCCGGTCGCTTTCGTGAATGATCACTCAGAAACTCTTTTTGAGCTTGGCATATTCAACCGTGATTTAGCGATGAAGGCGGGTATAAATAGATATGAAGTCATGCCTGCTCTGAACGATTCACCGAAATTTATCAATGTCCTGAAAGAATTAGTTCTTCAAAGGGTAGCATCCTGGAACTGACTAAATCCGACAGTGTCACCGTAGCGATAATTGGTGGGGGCATTTCCGGCTTATCGACCGCATTCTGGCTTGATAAATTAGGAATTCCCGTTTGTCTATTCGAGGCAGGCGACAGGGTCGGCGGAGTGATAGACACTACTCTGAAAGACGGATTTCTCATCGAGCATGGACCATCGACTCTTCAAGGTAGAACTAACGTACTCTTGGAAACGATTGATGCTGCCGGATTAAAAGACGAACTGTTATATGCGAGCGCTGTTCAGAAGAACCGATATATATTGAAGCGGGGAAAGCTGGTTCCCCTTCCGCTTGGCCCGGTTTCGTTTGCGACCACAAATTTGTTTTCTGTTTCCGCCAAGTTAAGGCTTTTAGGGGAGCCTTTCATAAAACCTTCCGACAAAACAGATGAATCGGTAGCTGAATTTGTTGTCAGACGCATGGGCAGGGAAATTCTTGATTATGCCGTTGCTCCATTCGTGGGAGGCATCTTCGCGGGCGATCCGGACAAGATCAGCTTACGGAGCACATTTCCCAAACTACATGCATTAGAAACAGAATACGGAAGCCTGATAGGCGGCGTGGTGGCGAAATTATTCAAAAAGTCTGAGCCTGAAACAAGAGGTCCCCGTCCAAAGATTTTCTCATTTAAAAAGGGACTTAATACTTTGACGGAGAGTTTAACAAAAATTCTTGGAGATAAAGTACAAACGAACGCCGAAGTAAAAAGTATATCAGCTCAGAACGAATCCGGTTATAATTATAAACTGACTTTTGAAAAAAATGGGACAACCGGCATAATTAACGCCAATACGGTAGTGATTGCCATTCCGTCATATCAATCGGCAAAACTCTTAGAGCCGTTTTCATCTAAGGCAGCAACTGATCTGCGTACAATCGATTATGCTCCTATGGCAGTAGTTGCGTTGGGTTACAATCGGAATGATATTGGACATCCCCTTAACGGATTCGGAATGTTATCTCCGCCATGCGAACCTCATAAGTTTCTTGGATCTCTCTGGACTTCGAGTTTCTTCGACGGACGCGCGCCTGAGGGTAAAGTATTGCTCACAACTTTTATCGGTGGGAAAAGACACCCGGAACTGACTGATCTGCAGCCAGATAAACTTGTTGAATTGGTCCATATGAGCTTAGAAAAATTGCTTGGTATTACAAGGAAACCGATATTAGAGGAAGTATACATAAAAAAGAAAGCAATCCCGCAATACACCATAGGCTATTATGAAAAAATGAAGACGGTGGAAGAAGTCGAGAGAAAATATCCGGGACTTTATATCACAGGGGCGTTTAGGGGAGGTGTATCTGTTGAAGATTGCGTAACAAATGGTAAAGCCACGGCAATTAAAATTTCCGGGCAGATGTCAAAACTAACTGATGCCCATTTGACGGAGGTAACAAATGTTTAAACTAAAACGCAGGCCGAGACGGCTGAGAAGAACTGCTGCAATCAGAGACCTCCTTCGTGAAACGAAATTAAGCCCCGAGGATCTTATACAGCCGTACTTTATCGTACATGGCGAATCTGTGCGTAACCCGATCAAATCGCTTCCTGGACAATTTCAACTTTCAGTCGATGAACTGATAAAGGATGCTGAAGAGGCGTTCTCACTTGGTATAAAAGCAGTCATACTTTTCGGCATCCCGAAAGATAAAGATTCGGTCGGTTCCGAGACGTGGGATGACAGCGGTATAATACAGAAAGCAACGAAGGCTTTGAAAACATCTATTCCGGAGCTTCTAATCATTTCGGACGTTTGTTTTTGTGAGTATACCGATCACGGTCATTGCGGGGTAGTGACGGAAACAGGCGAACTTGATAACGATGCTACATTGTTAAACTTGCAGAAGCAGGTGGTTTCACATGCAAACGCCGGTGTTGATATAGTCGCCCCGTCAGGCATGATAGACGGTATGGTCGGCGCTATCCGGTCCGCTCTTGATGATAAAGACCATACACTGATTCCGATACTTAGTTATGCCGCCAAATTTTCATCGTCATTTTATGGACCGTTTCGGGAAGCGGTTGATTCGTCACCTCAGTTCGGTGATCGAAAGAGTTATCAATTGGATCCGGCAAATCGCAGGGAAGCGCTCAGGGAGGTAGAGCTCGATATTGAAGAGGGAGCGGATATTATTATGGTGAAACCTGCTCTGCCCTATCTGGATATCATACGAGACGTAAAAGAAAGGTGGGATCTGCCGGTAGCGGCATACAACGTCAGCGGGGAGTATGCGATGATAAAAGCCGCTGCGGAGCGCGGCTGGCTGGACGGTGAAGCGGCAATGCTCGAATCTCTGATTTCTATCAAGCGGGCGGGTGCAGATGTTATTTTGACATATTTTGCGAAAGAAGCAGCGAAGGCGATTTCATGACTACGGATCTGTCCCTCAAAAGAAGCAAGGAGTTTTTCCTAAGAGCGGAGAACGTTATTCCCGGCGGTGTCAACTCGCCTGTGAGGGCTTTCGGCGCCGTAGGAGGAACCCCCCCGTTCATTTCCGGCGGAAAAGGTTCCAAAATTTATGATGTTGACGGAAATGAATACATAGATTATGTCTGTTCGTGGGGACCGCTGATATTAGGTCATGCGCATCCGGCTGTGGTAAAGGCTATTAAAGATGCTGCGGAGAATGGCTCGAGTTTTGGAGCGCCCACGGAGAAAGAAATCCGGTTGGCTGAAAAGATAGTAGAAGCCGTACCCTCGATTGAAAAGGTCAGGTTGGTCAGTTCGGGAACGGAAGCGACCATGAGCGCCATCAGATTAGCAAGGGCGGCGACCGGTCGTGATAAAATACTGAAATTCACAGGTTGTTACCATGGACATGCGGATAGTTTCCTCGTCCAAGCGGGTTCAGGAGCGCTGACATTCGGCGAGCCGAGCAGTCCGGGAGTGCCGCGAAACGTAACGGCTGATACGCTGGTCTCTCCCTATAACGATCTGGATTCTCTGGATCAACTGCTATCCGATAATAAAGAAGAAGTGGCGGCGATAATCGTGGAACCTGTTGCCGCTAACATGGGCTGTGTCCCTCCTAAGGAAGGTTTTCTTGCGGGGTTGAGGGAACGTTGCGACAGTCAGGGTCTGATTTTGATTTTTGATGAAGTAATAACCGGCTTTCGTGTGGCGTACGGCGGAGCGCAGGAACTCTATGACGTTATGCCCGATCTTACTACTCTTGGAAAAATTATCGGAGGCGGTCTTCCTGTAGGAGCTTACGGGGGTAAAACGGAATTGATGGATTTGGTCGCTCCGGTAGGTTCGGTATATCAAGCGGGAACTCTTTCTGGTAATCCATTGGCGACTTCAGCGGGTCTGGCGGTTTTGAATGAATTGTCAAATCCGGAAACATATGAAAAATTGGAACAGAAATCTTCCGACTTGGAAAGGGGACTTAAAGATGCCATCAGCACACTGAAAATTGACGCGATTGTTCAGCGGGTTGGTTCCCTGCTCTGCCTGTATTTTACAGACGCGCCGATAGAGAAACTCGAGGATATTCCCGGTAACGCATCAGAGCCGTATAAAAATTATTTTCACTCTATGCTTGATTCAGGCATCTATCTCGCGCCTTCGGCGTACGAAGTGATGTTTGTCTCTCTCTCGCACTCAAGAGAGGATATAGAAACTACAATTCGTAATAGTCTCCTTGCTCTCAATAAATTGTAAGCGGTCAAAAAATGAAATTTTTACTGCCGTTATTTATTATCGAATGGGTAAAATTGCTTCGTGAAGAAGGCTTAAAAGTTTTCATCAAGAAAAGAGGCTGGAAAGTTCTTTTGACTATCATCATTTTCTATGCGATCCGTGACGGCATTCTTTATATCCTGATTCCGTTTCTGATTTATCTGGGATTATTCTGAGCAATCAAGTGCCGCGGGCAATTGTGAACTAATCAACTTAAAACGATTCAAAATGGTACTAATATAAACCAATGACTGAAAGTGTTTCAAAAGTATCCATAAATAAAAATTAAGTCAAAGATTGGTGAGGAGCAAGATTTGATTTAAAGAGATTTAATTAGGTTATCTCTATCGATATTACCCAACTCACGGATCAAAATTAACAATTGAATTAATCTTGAAAGACATACCCTTATTAGGATAATTCGATTACTTTCGCTTCATTCCACATGTTTTCTATAGATTTCCGAAATACTTCATAAAAGCCTCCAGATTTTGGATATAGAACAATTTCTGGACGACTATCTGGATTTATTCCAAAAGTATAAAGATCAACTTGAAGCAGTCCATTAGCCTCATTCAAATCAACCGCTACTGAGCTCCACGACATGGTCCAATTTGTCCTTCTTACCTCTATGTTTTTTCGATATTTTTTATCAAGCCTTGAATAGAAATCTCTCATTTGGGCAATACCTTCATCGAGGTCTTTCAGTATGGTGCTATGTTCCTGATTACAAACTGGGCCGAAATTTAGTGTAGTAGCTTTACTGACTTTCGATGAGTCCAACAATAACCATTCTAATTTCCTGTTTCCATTAGTTACTAATTCTTTGAAAACGATTCTACTCTGTCCAGTTAAAACATTCATGTTGGACCATCCGAGAATTCTCATAGATTTTTTACATCTCTTTTCAAGCTGATTCCACCTTAACCCAAATGATTCCGTGGTGAGATTTTTTCTAAGTAGCAAATTAGAGATACCCATCGCATCCATTGATTCTTCAAAATTCACCGGTTTTCTCTTGAGATGACTAGCCTGATTGATTATCCCTTTTAAGTCTGCATGCTGCATGTAGGAATATCCATAATTCTCAGCAAGTATCTTCATCATTTTTTTTACATCTTCGGAATTGTCCAAATCAAGGGCATTCACAATACTTAGGGGTAGTCCAATCTCTGACTTGGAAAGACCTTTTGCGCAAAGGGGTAATAGAACCACATTTTTTTCTTTGTCTTTTTCCCCATCTATTCTAATCTTCCTCAAGGATGCTGTACCAGCTTCAAAGTTTATCCACGGCTTCTTAATAGAATTAGGTGTTGCGAGGACAAACACAATATTGGAAGATTCTAACGCATCCTTAATATTGTTCCACCATTCCTCACCAGGTTTATTATTTTCATAATCCTGATACAAGAACAACTTAATCCCGTTGCTGAATTCTGTTTCGATTGCAGTTTTTATTGATTCTGCAAGAGCTTTATCCTCTGAGCTATAGCTTAGAAAAGCAATGTTATCAGCTGACATGGTTTCCTCCCTTAGATAAGTTTTCAATGCTGGAAATATTAGGTCGTATTGTCATCTCAAATATGTAGATTGACTGGAATTTAAGCAAGTGAATAATATTTTAAGGTTTTGAATGGACTGAGTTCAGTTGCGGGGCTAAAACTCGGTAGCACTCAGCAGAAACTGGCATAATCAGTAAGTTTAGAATGTGGCACAAATGTTGAAACTAAGCGCGTAGAGTCCATAAATATTAAATTTTCAGATGGTATAATATCAGTGCCGCGGGCGAGACTCGAACTCGCACAGGCTTGCGCCCACAAGGTCCTGAACCTTGCGTGTCTACCAATTTCACCACCGCGGCGGAAAAAAGTAATTTAGACCGACCGTCCAAAAAGTCAAGTGTTGGTATGGTGCGAATCAGGATTCAGACTGACCGCACGCAGAAGTAAACCACCCCCCGCATTCTGCGGGACTTCTCCTCAGTCCCCTCCTTAACAAGGAGTGGGGATCTTCTGTCATTGCGAATCCTGATTTTTCAGGGTGAAGCAATCTCAGATTGTTTTCTTCAGCATGAGATTGCCACGTCACACCTTCGCTGTTCCTCGCAATGACATTGATCAGTAATAGTTCGAGAGTCAGAATAGAACGACAATAATCTTGATTTTTAATACCATTCAGAGTAATATCCTATCCTAATTATACAAATATAAATTGACCGGATGACGAATTTTATTTGAGAGTCAATTCGGTAGAAAGTGTTACAATCAGTGATTGTCGGGCTTTGAGTAAGAAAGACAAAATTAAATATAAGTATGTAGGGAATTCCGTTCCCCGGATAGACGCGCGTTCCAAAGTAACGGGCAGGACGGACTTCATAAAGGACATACAATTCCCTGATCTGCTTCATGCCAAAATGGTTTTGAGTCCACTCCCGCACGCCTATCTGCAAAACTTGGATGTTTCAAAAGCGAAGAGATCATCCGGAGTCGTGAGTCTGCTGACGGCAACGGATGTGCCGCATGAAAATCAGGTAGGATTGATAATCAAAGACCAACCGCTGTTTGCCGATGAAAAAGTACGTTATGCGGGAGACGTGTTGGCAATCATCGCCGCTGAAACGGAGGAAGAGGCTAAGAGCGCAGAATCAGAAATTCAAATCGAGCTCAAACCGATCAGAGGCATTTATTCGGCAGAAAAAAGTTTCAATTCTAAACGGAATTTTATTCACCCCGGAGGTAATGTCCTTTCGCATTTGAAAATTCGGAGGGGTAACCATAAGAACCCTCTTAAAAGCGCCGACATAACAGTTGAAGCGTATCTTAAAACCCCGCACCAGGAACACGCATATCTTGAAACTTTAGGAACAGTCGTAGTTCCGCATAAAGACGGTTCAGTCACGATTTTCGGCAGTATCCAATGCCCGTATTATGTTCAGCGTTCCGTTTCGGAAGTGTTGGGGATAAAATATAACAAAGTGAAAATTGTTCAATCTGCAACCGGAGGAGCGTTCGGGGGAAAGGAAGATGTTCCTTCAGAAATTTGTTCTCGAGTTGCGTTAGTTGCCGTCCTTACGGGAAGACCGGTAAGATTAATAATGAGCAGGGCGGAGGATGCGATCTATTCGAGTAAGCGACATCCGTTTGAAATGTATTATAAGATAGGCGCCAAAAAGAACGGAAAACTTGTGGGAGTGATCGCCGAGCAGTACGCAGCAGCCGGAGCATACGCAACACTGTCGCCTGTCGTCATGTTCAGAGCGGTCGTTCACGCAGCCGGCCCTTATGTCATTCCGAATGTCAGGGTCGATACCTATGCCTGCTATACGAATCATCCTCCCTCGGGGGCATTCCGGGGATTCGGCGCGCCGCAATCCGCATTCGGTATCGAGCGGACAATGGATCTTCTTGCTGACGAATTGGGAATGGACCCGATCGAACTTCGTGAACGGAATATGCTTCGAGATGGTAAACGTACTGTGACCAATCAACTTCTGAGTCAAAGCGTCGGTCTGCCTGAAACATTGAAAATTGTCAGAGAATCAAGTTTGGTTAAAAGTAGGAAATTAAAGAAACAGAATTCCAGATATGTCGAAGGAGTCGGTACCGCTTGTATACACTACGGAAATACGCTTGGAGCTATGGGGTGGTATCTCGATGGCGCGGGCGCTCACGTGCAAGTCCACAGGGACGGTTCGATATCCGTAGCGGTTGGGATCACTGAATTGGGACAGGGTTCGGGAACGACACTCGTACAAATGGCGGCGGATGCGTTCGGTGTTCAAACGGAACGTATACGAGTGTTGGAAGTGGATACGAGCTACGTGCCGGACAGCGGTCCCACCGTAGCCTCCAGGAGTACCATCATGAGCGGCAACGCTATTCTCAACGCGGCAGAGCAACTGAAGCCTTACCTGTCCAAAGCGGCGGGCAGGCTTCTGAAAATTACTCCGTCTAAGGTAATATTCAAAGATGACAGGGCTTATAACGCATCGGGCAAGGGGAGGAGTGTAACATTTGATGCAGTGGCGGAGAACGCATTTCTGAATAACGAAAAATTAGCCGCAGCCGGTTGGTGGGTAGCCCCTTATTCACAATGGGACGTCAAAACAGGAATGGGCAGCACGTATTTTGCATACTCCTTTGCCGCGCATGCAGTGAAAGTACGGGTAGACACTCTTACGGGCAAAACAGACGTGTTAGAAGTGGTTGCCGCTCACGATGTGGGAAAAGCCATCAATCCTGAAGGGGTTCGAGCGCAAGCCGAGGGGGGAATAGTGCAGGGAATAGGCTACGCGCTTTATGAAGACCTGCAGTTCAAAGATGGGGTCTTGATGAATCCCTATTTTTCCAACTATATTTTGCCTTATCCCGAAGAAACTCCGAAAATTACTACTCACATCGTGGAAGAGATAGGACCTGATGGTCCCTACGGTGCGAAGAGTATGGGTGAACCTCCTATTATCCCGATAGGAGCTGCCGTTGTAAGCGCTGTTTCAAATGCGCTCGGATTTCAATTCTTAGAGATGCCGCTGACTCCTGAGCGAATCCTCAGAGGAATTGGGGTATTGAAGAATGGTTGAACTTCATCCCGCATCCTTCGGCGCATTGCTGCGTTCCGCGCTGACCGAGTACGAAGAACATCAAAGCATATACAGCCTGCCGAAAGAAAAATGGTATAAAGCCACAAAGGAAATTGATCATACGGTCATCTTCAACGGTAAAAAAGCATCGACACCACTTGGTCCGGCAGCAGGACCTCATACACAGATGGCGCAAAATATTGTCCTATCCTGGTTAGGCGGAGGCAGGATAATGGAGCTTAAAACGATTCAATTGAATGACAGATTAACGATTCCGAGACCGTGTATCGATGCTACAACTGTCGGATATAATGTCGAATGGTCACAGGAATTGTTATTGGCACAATCGCTAAAGGAATATGTCTCAGCCGTGATGCTTATAGAGATCCTAAAGAATAAAGATGTCCTTGGAGATGATAGCGCTTCTGCCGATACGCTGTTCGATATGAGTGTCGGATATGATCTTAAGGGTATCCAATCGTCTGAAATTCGCGATTGGATCGAATCTATGAAGAATCCGAAAAAGCATATTGATGAAATTAGAAATGAAATTCCTAATGAGTTCGCAAAATATAAGGATCTGGATTATCCGACTGAAGTCAGCAGCTCGGTCACGCTCAGCACATTCCACGGCTGTCCGGCTGATGAAATAGAATCCATTTCACGATTTCTGATGACAGAGATGGGAATAGACGTGGTCGTGAAGATGAACCCTACCCTTCTGGGCAAAGAAAGAGTAGATAAACTGTTGCATGAAGTTATGGAATATAATGAAATAAAAACCGAGCAGAAATTCTTTGACTCAGATATGCAGTTTGAACAAGCGATAGATATGGTCGGACGTTTAGAGGATACCGCTAAAACAGAAGGACGACATTTCGGTGTTAAGTTCAGCAACACGCTCATTGTTGTGAATCACAGAAGTTATTTTGAGGATGAAGAAGTGATGTATATGTCGGGCAAACCTCTGCACGTCATCACGATGAATCTTGTTGACCGGTTCAGAGGAGCAATAGGAGGAGCTCTTCCGATCTCTTTCTCGGCAGGCATCGATCAACATAATTTTAGCGATGCCGTTTCTATGGGACTCGTACCTGTGACGGTATGCACCGATTTGCTACTGCCCGGCGGTTATGGGAGAATGAGCAAGTATCTCAAGAATCTTTCTGAAAACATGACTGAAAAAGGGGTAAAAAATATCGAGGAATTTATTTTGAATTCTTCCGATAAGAGCGCGAACAGGGAAGATGCTGTCATTGTTAATACTGAGTCCGTAGTCGAAAAAGTCACTGCTGATATTCGATACAGGAGTGAAAAAAACAGCATGGAACCGAAGAAGATAGGCTCAAAACTTCATCTGTTCGATTGCATAAATTGTGATAAATGCATACCGGTTTGCCCTAATGTCTCCAACTTTTATATCGAAGTGAACCCGGATGAAATAGCGTATTCACTACTGAGATATAACGGCTCCGAGGTGGAAGAAATTCCGGGCGGTACTTTAATTATTGAAAAGCAGCATCAGATTGCCAATTACGCCGACTTCTGTAATGAATGCGGAAATTGCGACGTGTTTTGCCCTGAAGACGGAGGCCCGTTTATTGAAAAACCACGATTCTTCAGTTCCCCCGAAACGTTCAAACTTTATTCCGATGAAGACGGGTATGTTGTTTATGGCGTAAACGGAAAGAGTGTTATCTTGGCGCGCGCATCTTCCATGGAATTCAAACTAATAGTTCAGGAAAATGGAGCAGCTGAATTTAGCGACAGGTACATTTCTGTTGAGCTGAATGTTGAAGATGGAAGTGTCATCACTTCTGAAGCTCGGAATGATTGTCCCGATGGTCATGAACTTTCTTTGAAAACCTATCATATAATGAAAATATTGTTAGAATCTGTTAAACGGAGCGGAAGAACAAATTTTGTACGCACGGTTTTAGAGGAGTCACTCGCCTGATGCTGATCACTAATGCGGCAATAATCACCGGTGACAGTCTGAATCCTTTTATATCGGATGGAGCAATTGCTCTTGAAGGCGCCAAGATAGCGGAAGTCGGAAAAACGTCGGAACTAAAAGAAAAATATAAGAAGGTGGAAGTTTTGGACGCCAAGGGGGGTATCGTCATGCCCGGTCTCGTGAACGCTCATATGCACCTGTACAGCTCATTGGCAAGGGGGATGCCTTATCCCGAGGATACTCCTGAAAATTTCGTGGAGATTCTTGAGAAAATATGGTGGAAACTCGACAAAGCGTTGACTCCTGATGACGTATATTTATCAGCGATAGTCGGATTAATGGAGAGCGCTAAATGGGGAGTAACAACCGTGATAGACCATCACTCAAGCCCGAATGCGATAAGCGGCAGCCTGAATCTCATATCCGACGCTGTGAAGGAAGTCGGCATGAGAGGCGTTTTGTGCTATGAGGTTTCAGACAGGGACGGTGATTCCTCAAGGGATGCCGGAATAAAAGAGAATATCGATTTTATCGGTTCTCTGAAGGGTAAGTCGGATGATTTAGCCGGCTTATTCGGACTTCATGCATCATTCACGCTTTCAGCTGAGTCGTTAGACGCTGCTCTTGAGGCTAACGGTGGAAACGGTTTTCATATTCATGTTGGTGAGGATCGGTTTGATTTGGAGGATGCCATCCGAAAGTACGATGTCGGTGTCGTTCAGCGATTAAGCGAAAATGGTATATTAAACGAAAAATCAATTGCTGCTCACTGCGTTTATTTGGTTGAAGGCGACATCGGATTGTTGAAAAAATCAGGCGTTCTTGTTACGCATCAACCGCAGTCGAATGCTAATAACGGTGTGGGTCGCGCGGGAGTACCCGATCTGCTGAAAAAAGGTGTTCGAGTGGCGCTCGGAACCGATAGTTACACCAATAACATTTTGGAAGAAGCTCATTTTGCTCTTTTGAACCACGATAAGCAAAATAACGGTCCGCTGACTGTTCAGGATATTGCTTTGATCATCAGTGAAAACGCTTGCGCTGCGTCAGGCTATCTTGGAGTGAAATTGGGAATAATTGAAGCAGGAGCGGAAGCCGATATTTTGATGTATGAATATGACTCTCCGACACCGGTGAATTCGGAAAATGCTTATGCGCATTTATTTTACGGATTAAGAGGTGAGCATCCCGAGAATGTGATCGCCAAGGGAGAATTTATAGTTAAAGATTATGTTTTGACGAATATCAAAAAGGAAGAAATTTCAGAGAGATCACGCAGGGCATCAAAAGAGCTCTGGGATAGAATCAATTAGGAGATATGAATGACGGTTAATATCAACTGGAATGCTACATCAAAGGCAACGGAGAGTGTTCTTGACATGGTTGGTCGGACACCGCTTGTCAGACTTAATAAAATTAGCAAAGAAGCAGGAGCGGACATTTATGGTAAAATAGAATGGTACAGCATGTCGGGGAGTTTGAAGGACAGGATATACAAGCAGATGTTTGAGGAAGCGGAAAAAAGGGGTGACCTGCGACCCGGGATGACTGTTCTGGAGTGCTCCACCGGGAACGCGGGGATAGCCTGCTCGTTCTTAGCAGCCGTAAAAGGATATAAATGTATTATCGTAATGCCTGTCGGCATGAGCGAGGAACGTAAAAAATTGGATATCGCTTACGGTTCGGAGATGGTCTATACGCCGGGCGGCGAGAGCGATGTGGATCTTGCTCTTGATAAGTTGGAGGAAATACGAAGTGCTGAACCGGATAAATATTGGGTTCCCGCGCAGTTCGAAAATGCCGATAATATTGCCGCTCATGAGGCAACAACAGGTCCGGAAATATGGGAACAGATGGAAGGTGATATTGACATATTTGTAGCCTCGCAGGGAACGGGCGGCACTTTGACCGGAATAGGGAAATATCTGAAGGGTGTAGGTTCAAACGCAAAGCTCTATGCCGTTGAACCTTCCGAATGTCCTTTACTGTCAAAAAGAGAATGGGGTGAGCATAAGATAGAGGGAATAGGGGACGGATTCGTTCCTAAAAACCTGCACCTTGAACTTCTAAACGGAATCGTTACGACGACTTCTGATGAATCTCTCGAAATGGCTCGTCGACTGGCGAGAGAAGAAGGTCTGCTTTGCGGCATATCCAGCGGTTGTAATGTGGTCGCAGCACTGAAACTTGCCAAAAAATTTCCCGAAGCAAAACGTATCGTAACTATGCTGAATGATACAGGACAGCGTTATTTTTCTACCGAATTGATGGGAGAAGCGAAAAAGATAGAGATACCCGATAGGGAGCATCCGATGGATGATTACACAAAACAGGAATTAGATAAATATCAATCCGGATGGACCATAATTGATTGAGGAGAACTGAATGAATAAAAAGTATATAGAAGAGGCTACTCTTTTACAAGAGAATATGGTCTCCTTTCTGAGAGATATAGTAGCAATACCCAGCCCGAGCTGCGAAGAAAAGGGAGTTGCAGAACGTACGATGAGCGAAATGGAGAAACTTGGATATGATGAGGTCAGGATGGACAGTTTCGGAAGCGTGATAGGCAGATTAGGAGATGGCGAAAAAGTGATTCTTTATGACGCTCACATGGATACGGTAGGCATCGGTGATCCTGATGCATGGGCGCATGATCCATACAAAGGTAAGGTGGAAGACGGCATAGTATATGGACGAGGAACGGGCGACAATAAGGGTGGATTGGCTTCAATGATATATGGGGCGGCTTTATCAAAGAAGATGGGTCTTCTTGAAGGGGTTACTTTATATGTCGTCGGTTCGGCGCAGGAGGAAACATCCGACGGTCTAGCCTACAAAACCATTATAACGGAGGACGGTTTACGCCCTGATGTAGTTGTGCTGGGTGAATGCACCGGATTGAAGCTGTATCGCGGTCAGCGTGGCAGGATGGAGATGACAGTCACCACAAGAGGAAAATCATGCCATGCAAGCGCGCCTGAAAGAGGGGAGAATGCTATCTACAAAATGGTAAAGATAGTAAATGGAATCGAAGAGTTGAATCCGAATCTGGGAGACGATGATTTTCTCGGCAAAGGAACGGTTGCAGTC
>JADFMS010000011.1 GCA_022563775.1 Fidelibacterota bacterium
AAATGAATCGGATAAGCCCTACATTCGATGGCGCTTCTCCAAACAAACAACGCTGTGCCAATTCCAGCACTCCTTGGCTCTCTGCCGGCGATAATTCAAACTCTTCACGCAAACTGTTGATGAATACATGCTCACGGGTCTTCTCTATGCTCCGGTCATAGGAGCTCTTGTATGTGTGATACATCGATACCTCCGGTTTATATCAAAATGGCTTCCGGTTGACTAAATAAAAGTAGACAACCAAAAGCCACTCTGATAGTGAAACCTACCGGAAGTACTTCCTTATTTCAACAACACCATCTTCCTCGTCTGGACGAAATCGCCTGCTTGGAGTCTGTAGAAGTAAATGCCCGATGAGACGTTCGAAGCGTCCCATGTAACTCTGTGGTATCCTCCGGTTCGCTGTCCTTCAACAATGCGTGCTTCTTCTTGACCTCGCAAATTGTATATCGTCAGCAGGACTTCGGCTGACTTTGGGAGCACGTATTCAATAGTCGTGGTTGGGTTGAAGGGGTTAGGGTAGTTTTGAAGAAGAACGAAAATCCGCGGTATAACGGTGAGTTCGTCTTCAACGGCTAGTACGACGACTTGGGTACCAAGCTGCCCTCGTATTTCCCCGCCGGGATTGGCACTCGTGTGCAGGTTGACATATATGTTACCCGCAACAACTTCGGCAAGAAGGCTATCGGTAAGCGGCTGAGCATCCTGAGGCGTCCAAATGCCCGAGACGGTGTTGGCGCCTCCGAAGTCTATGGTTCTAACTACACCGCCGCTAACTCCAGTTGCACCTAAGTGGAAGTGAGAGACGGATATTGTTAGCCCCTCGAAGGTGATGTCATAAGCAAGACCCGCGCTGGTAAGTGAAAAGGTACCGGTGCCTGTGGCATCGGTAGTTACAACTGGATCATGCTGGTCACCTGTGAGGTTAGCGCTGAAGTGTGCTACCCCAGCCTGTCCGAGGACCACATTAGGCGCTACAACGTAGCCTATTGCTACGAACAATAGTAACATTCTATTCATATTGATATCCTTTCTTTGGTTATTAATGACTGATTTAGTCCTATCATATTAGACACTTCTTAATCAATTGTCAAGTGATATTAAGTTACCTGGTTAATAAATGTCCAAAGGTCAATATTATGTACAATCAATGTTGATATATTGAGATAAGTTATTATTTTCTATAAGTTAACTTTTTGCGGTTATATATGTTTGTGGAACTCTTTGAGTATTGAATATGACTATAGAAGATGAATTAAAATTTCAGATCGACCACGTCCATATTTATATTCCAAGTCGATATGAAGCAGCTAAGTGGTATAAGAAGATATTGGGTCTTGAAATTATTAAAGAATTTGAAATTTGGGCAATAGAAAGTGAACCATTGATGCTCTCTGCCGACGATGGCAATACTGAACCAGCTCTCTTCAGGAATACTTTACAAAATAATCAATCGGGTAAAAAACACGGAACAGTTGCGTTTCGAATTTACGGACTTGGGTTTTTATCTTTTCTGAAGAAATTAAATACTCATAAAGTTTACAATGAAAGTAATGAACAAATAACATCTCGAAACGTGGTTGATCACGGTCAGGCATTTTCAATATACTTTTGTGATCCCTATGGCAATCGATTTGTCCCATTACAAGATAGAACGCTTTCATTTATGCTCCCATAGAACTGAACAGCTTCTTTGCCTGATCAAGACGGGTTGGTCCGCCCTTGATATTTTCGACTCCCTGTTGAGTGAACTTCAGCAGTACGATGTATGTAGCCATTGAATACCTCCCGTGTTGTAATAGACATATTTAGTTCCTTTTGTTAAGCAGAATATATGTATAAATGGAAGTATAACAATATCTTAATATAGCAATATTACAAAAATAGCTTTAAGCGCTCTTCTGTATGGATAGGTTGCTCGGTTGAGTAAGGTCGACAATTCATCGTTTCTTTGAGCTTTTTGCATGCCATACTTAAGAAAGACCCCTATACATCTCATCCTCCATTTGAAAAATCAGTTGATGACCTTTCCGGAGCATATTCGAGAAGAATTAACATACAACGCAGATTAGTTTACCAAGTTCTCGATAAAATTAAAACCGTTAAAATCATAAGAATGTGGACTCATTACGAATAAATGTCCAAGCCGTCCGGCAATATATCATTCGTTTTTTCTAATCAGAATGTTATATTTGTATTTTAATACCTGTTTACATCTATAATCGAGGGATTGGAAATGACAAAATCTACCGCTGGTTTATTCATTAAGCTATTTTTCAGTACACCGGCATTACTCATCATTTTTTCTATAATAGCATACGGAAGTTTTGAGCAGAAAGCGGATTCTCTCCTCTTCGATCCCTCAGATAATCCGTGTCCCGAGATAAGAAAGGAGCGAATCGATAAATTACTCCCTGCTACCATGCAGCGTGCGGAAGTTGATGCCTGGGATGTAATTTGCAGGGGAAATAACAACGACCCGCTTGCGGCTCATTTAGGCTGCGAAAATGCCGGCGGCACTGCCGCGTTCATCTTCTTCCTTGAGGGAAATAGCGCTCGTTCGCTGATCTATTCGCCCAAAGGAGAGGCGAAATCTCTAAGAGATGTGGGTATACATGATGAAGTCATACAATTTGAAAGAGGCGGAAACGTTTTCGATCTTATTGCCGAAGAGCTGATTCTAATTTCATCGAGGTAACGGAATTATCGGACGCTCCAAAAGTTTGAATATCGGTCTTACATGAGAAGGATACTTCTATTTTACCTGACTGCCGGCTCAGTGATTTTCTTCAGGGTCTCGTTAGGTCTCACTGAAGAACATCCCACGGCAGAACAGCTTATCAGTGAGCTCGCCTGTTCAAATTGTCACACCGACCTGAAGATAGAGAGTAATATTCACGAGAAAGTTCCAGATTTGAGTTTCGCAGGTTTGAAATACAATTCAGCATATCTCTTCGATTATCTTCAAAATCCGGAAAAGGTCAGGCATAACATCGGTTATGCGCGTATGCCGGATTTTCATCTAAGTGAAAAAGAAGCGCTTGCACTCGTGTTTTTCCTTGAAACCCAAAAGAAAATTTCAATTGACTATCCGGATTTTCCCTCATGGCTGCAAGACGAAAGTCATCCTGATTATAATATTCAAATCAACATCGGGGGAGATTTGTTCGAAGCCTTAGAATGTATAAAATGCCATTCTCCTGATGCAAAGGGAAAAGAAAGAGGCAGTGACCTTTCCACGGTATCGTATCGGCTAAAAAAGAAATGGGTTAAGATGTATTTCGTCTCCCCCGTCCTGTTTGACGGCACTAATTCACCTATGCCATCTTATTTTTATGATCTGTCAGACGGCAGCAGAATTTACTCCGAAACGTTGTCCCCCGCTCCTGAAATAATCAATCGACTTACAGAGCAGTTGTATAATGAGAATAAAAGCAGAAAAGATGAACTTGAAGAAAAATACAACAGTGCAAAAATATCATATCCCGAAATCAGGATCGCGCAGGGAGAAAAAATCTTCACAGCGCTGAACTGTTCCGCCTGCCATAGGCATTCCTTAATAGAGCCGTGGAAAGAAACAATTGCTCCGAAACTCTCGGGCGAAGGCTCACGGGTATCACAAAACTGGCTCAGAGATTATCTCTCTAACCCGTATGCCGTCAGACCTTTTGGTTACCTTCCGGGAAGCGGCAGCCGAATGCCGGACTATCAGCTTACTGGGGAAGAAGCAGCTGTTTTGGCAGAGTATTTTTCCAAAAAGCAGAACAGACAAGCAGCTTCCGAATTATTCAGACCTGCCAAAATTTCTCCGTTCGCTATGAAAAAGGCGAGAGACTTATTGGCTTCAAAATTATCCTGTCTTGGCTGCCACCGGATTGGAGATGACGGAGGCAAAATAGGACCCGACCTTTCTAATCTGAAATCCAGGCTCAAACCTTCGTATGTTTTCGATATTATACAAAACCCTCATGCCGTTGATCCTGAGACTGTTATGCCGATGACGGTTATGCCCGTGCGGACGCTAGAGTTAATTGTAAACTATCTTCTTCAATTTGACTTTTCGGCGGCTCAAACGGATTATCTTTCGCTTGTCGATAATCCGGTTATCACTCCAAATCAGATGAAAGGAGATAATTCACTGTATCTTAAACAGTGTTCATCCTGTCATGGGATCGAGGGCGACGGCAAGGGATTTAATGCCAAATTTCTGCCTATTGCTCCCAGAAGTCATAGCGATGATAAATATCTCTCCAGGCGATCCGATGATACCTTATTTGATGGAATTTTCGCCGGTGGATATATTATGAACAAGAACAATTTCATGCCGCCGTTCGGACATTCGCTCAGCCGCTCTGAAATAGAGAAAATGGTATCGCATATCAGAAAACTGTGCCGATGCATAGGACCTGCATGGTCGCTCGACAATCAATCTACCAATTAAACGGAAGATGATCGTGATAATGAAAAAATTCAGAAAAAATCTTATATCAGTCGTTCTGGCATTAACACTGACCTGTTCGGCTTTACTTTATTATACTTATAACAAAAATGATTTCTACGAAGATATATTGGGCCTTTCCGCCATCCTTCCGTTTCCTGCTGAGCAAACAGAAGATTCGGCAGTTCAGCCCTCTATCGGAGAGTTTACCGGATCAAGAGCCTGTGAATCTTGCCATAAAGATATCTACGATCTCTGGAAGAATTCTACTCACGGAAATGCCGGTGGACTTCCGAACAGGGATTTCGTAATTGGTAAGTTCGATGAGAAGCCGCTCACTTTCAAAGATGCCGTTGTAATACCTTCCATCACCGAGAACGATGAATTCATCTTCACTGTACAGCCTGAAGCAGGAAATCCCGTTGTTCTTATAGTAGGCGCTGTTGTGGGCGGCGGACATATGGAAGGCGGCGGAACACAAAGTTACTTCACGAAGTTTCCGGACGGCACACTCAGAATGCTCCCATTTGATTTTATCAGGCAGGAGAACATCTGGTTTGTCCAGTTAAGAGACGGCAATAATTGGGAACCGATTAACAAGAATATCGCCCTTAATGACCTGGCTCATTGGCCTCCGTTCAGGATTTTGGGCACCAACGAGAATTATTCCAATTGTCAGAATTGTCACGGCAGTCAGATTCAAGTTGTGTACAAGAAGAATGAGAAAACTTACGAAACGACTTTTCAAAGTCTGGATATCAATTGCGAATCATGCCATGGTCCCGGCAGAAAACATATAGGAATTGTGAATTCAGGTGACCTGTACGAATCGGAAGATATAGGATTTGAGGCGCTATCGATCCAAAATAAAGATCAATCTCTTCAGTTATGCTTTCAATGTCATGCGATAAAGGATGAAATAAAAGAGGGGTATTTACCGGGCGCGAACCTTGAACGTTATTATTCTATGAAGATGCCGATTTTAGGGAGTTCTCCGTATTTGGCGGACGGTAGAGTAAGAGCATTCGCCTATCAGCAAAATCATCTTTACAGCAGCTGTTATCTAAACGGTTCTATGACATGTGTAGATTGTCATGATCCGCATTCACAGAATTACAGGGACATTTATGGTAACTCTTTAAGCGGAAAATTTGATAATGCTCAATGTCTCGATTGTCATCCGAGTAAAGCCGCATCACCGGAGTCTCATTCCAAACATGCGGTCGATTCGCCCGGAAATCGATGTACTTCCTGCCATATGCCGTTCCTGCAGCATCGGGTTCTTGGTTCTATGCTGAGGTTTGCTCGTTCTGACCATACTATCCCGATCCCGCGACCGGAATTCGACGCAAGTATCGGCATAGAGAACGCCTGTTCCAAATGCCACCCGGATAAAACCGTGGCTTGGCTTCAGAAGAAGACTACTGAATGGTATGGGGAGATTAAACCCCATCATAATTCCATCAAATCACTCATGGACGCCGAAAACGTTTCTGATATCAGGAAAGCGGCATCGCTCCTCCTTCCGGATTCTGTAACGCATACAATGACGGCTGCGACAGGTCTTCTGAATTTCATCAGAGAAAGGCTCGAACCCGATGTACCGGAGATCGATCCCGCAATTATTAAAAGATTGAAAAATTTGGCGGCAAATAACGATCCCGACATAAAAGCGCTTTCGCTCATGGCAATACATCTGTCTGCCGGAAATCGACCCAACATAAGGAAATATTTGTCAGACCAAATTGGGTCTCTTGGAAACAGCAGCGCAGCAATTCAAAGCAGATGGTCTATCGGAGCGGATTTTATGGGAAGCGCGTATGCCGCCCGGGGTGACTATCGTAGAGCTATTGCCGCATATAAAAAGGCTATCGAGGTTAAACCTTCTGACGGTGTAACGCT
This sequence comes from Fidelibacterota bacterium, assembly GCA_022563775.1. The sequence goes on from JADFMS010000011.1 coordinate 6,341, forward strand.
ATCCAACTTAGCAGCAGTTTATATGAAAACCGATGAGCTCGAAATTGCTATCAAAATTTATGAACGAATTTTAGAAGTTGACCCTGATAAACATAGCGTATACACACCCCTGTCCCTCGCGTATTCGACTGAAGGGAATCCTGAAAAGGCAATTGAAGTACTCAAGAGAGGAATAAAGCGTACGCCTCAGAACGAGCACCTGCTGAATATGCTTGTTCAGTTGGAGTCGCTTGAATCTACTGTGCGAAACTGACTTTTGTAGGCTGAAAAACAGCTCTTACTTATATATTGCTATTTTCCTTGCATACTTCATCACTCTTAACTTCATTCTAATAACTCTTTTTGCTATTTCTGTCTCGCTGGTTACCATAAAGCAACTATCCCGAAGTTAGATCCTATATAATCAAGATTGTAAGGGTACATTTAAATTGTGTCTCATTAACGGTCGTTTGTAAGACAAAAATGCACTGTCTCAAAAGCTAATTGTCAAATGCTCTCGTTTTCATGAGTTTTGGTGCTGCGAAATGCTGTGTCATAACTGACGTTTATGAGACAGTGCTATTTGACGAGATTGAACTTCTTTGATCTCATCTTCCTTGCTCCTTACTATTTGAAATTATTCTAAATGTGTAAGTATGAATCTACAACAACTTTTGAGAACAAGGTTACCAATGTTTTATCTACATTTTTTTCTGTCACATAACTCTCCTCATCTGATGAAATCTTAAATATAGATAATTAATCATCACCTAAACTGAGCGGTGATGTAAATTTAACATAACGCAGCAAGGAATGGTTCGATATATTATCGAGCCAAATTTTTCTGTAGTCTGATCCTTCAGGACCTCGAAGCCATTGTCTAAATTCTTCTGCTCCTTTTTCATCCTCCCAGAAGGCTTCACTGATATATTTTGGTCTTTGCTCTTTTTTCTTACCCTTTCCGTACGGATCTTTCACCCCATCAAGAAATACCCAACTATTTCTTTCGATACACCCAAATTCTTTTGACTTGTGAAAGAGAGTCGATTCTAGCCAGCTTAGAAATGACTCAGGGCTTTTTCCACTCTTAATGTCAAAGATATGAACCAGACGCAACATGATTATCCTCCATCGATTTATTTTTCAAGATATAATATACTTGCCTATGTTGACCTTGTATCCATTTATTTGATACCGGTAAATTACCGTCTTACATCGGGTAACGTTTGGTATAATTGATTTTATTTACCACCTGATTTAGTTGGATGAAAACATGATTAGAATGTAACCAGCCATCAGAGTCCCGGTAAACGCTCCTCCATAACAGAGAACGGCTATTAAACCGTGTAGGTGCTTTAATTGTAACCCGTCGTAGAGTGTAAAACGAAAACGATGCGCCCAATGAAATAACGAGAGGGAGATCAATGAAAAAATAAATATTCTTATCGGTAAATTATGAATCAAACCTGACAGTTTTTCATACCCGGGGGATTCGATCCATCCGAGTGGTATCGCAATGCCTGTGAGAAATATAAGAACCGGTAAAAAGAGAGCAGCGAGTGTTCCTCCGGTGCTGAACAGCGCCCACCAAAATGGTTCAAAGTGTCTACGCAAGGGTTTCTCCTGATATATTCGCCTCTGTCATCTCACATTGTCACCGTAAGCCAGCCTATTACAAGAGAAATAAAAATCCATGCAAACAGGTTTAAACCGATAATCACTCGATCCGGAATCCGCCATTTCCCAAGACGAACGGCTAAAGCCTTCGGAGCAAGCGAGAACCAGGTTATGCTGTGAAATAATACTGATATTAGAGCGATCGAATGCAATGTCACTGAGACCGGTGTACTTAGTAATTTGGTAAATTCGGAATAAGCCTGCGGGCCCTGAATCAATGACCTGACTTGAAAGAGTAGAACCATTGCGAATGAAACTACTGCGATACTTGTCAACTCTCTTGAAATGAATTTTATGTACACCCACTTGCGAATCCACCAGAAAACCGGTATCGGCGTGCGATGCCATCGGGGATGATATTTTATATAGTTGTGATTTTCAGGCATTGTTATTTTTTATCAGAACGGAATTTTGTGAAAATAATGTTCATATGTAGCCCGGATCTGTCTTTACATTTATTGATGAATTGATCATAATTATCGGTTCTGCCAGGGCATAATGAAAGATTTGAAAAAATCAACAGTACTTGAAACCTTTAGACGCTGTATCGCCGCGGCTGGATCAACCTCTTCGGGGCATACTGCCGAGCATTCTCCGACGAGGGTACACTGCCAGATTCCATCATCCTCTGATAGTACCGCATTTCTTAGTTTCTCTCCTTCGTCACGACTATCGAGATTATAGCGTTGACCAAGCGCAATCGCGGCAGGCCCTAAGAAATTCGTCTCTAATCCGTAGACCGGACACGCGGAGTAGCATAACATGCAATTTATACACATGGCAAATTTTTTATAATCCATAAGCTGAGAAGGCGTTTGAAGGTATTCACCCTTCGGTGGATCCTCATCTTTTCTAATTATCCAGGGTTGAACGCGTTCCAATTTCTCCATAAAATCGCTCATCTCGATGACAAGGTCTCGAACGACCGGAAAATTTTCAAGAGGTTCAATTCGAATCGGCCCGGGATGAAATGTTTCCAGAAAACTGGCACAGGTTAACACTGCTTCACCGTTTACCATCATTCCACAACTGCCGCATACACCCATTCTGCAGGACCATCGATAAGATAAAGTTCCGTCTAATTCATCTTTTATGTAATTCAACGCATCCAGAATTACCCAGTCTTTCCTGAATGGCACATTATAACTTTGATAAATCTGCTTGGAATCTTCCTCCGGCCTGTAACGCAATACATCTAATGTTATATGTTCGTTCATCGCTTCCTAATATATAATTAAATTTATTATGTACCGTACACCCTTTCAGCCGGTGGCCATCGAGTTATGACAACCGGTAGATATTCTACTCTGGGTGATCCTTCATCTTCTTTGTAAGCAAGGCTATGAGCCAGAAATCTCTCATCATCTCTATTCGGATAGTCTGTACGCTGATGTGAGCCGCGAGATTCCGTTCTCGCAATCGCAGAATGAACTATTGCTTCGGCAACATCCAGCATATAAGACAGTTCCATAGCTGATATAAGTTCAGTGTTAAATGTATAGCTCTGATCCGATACATTAATGTTTTGGAACCTCTCCTTTAATTCAGATATGGCCGAGATGGCGCCTTTGAGAGAATCCTCACTTCGATAAATTCCTGCTGATTCTTCCATTACTTTTTGCATTTCCCCTCTCAGGCCTGCGATAGTTTCGGTTCCACCATTGTTGCTGAAGTATCGCTCTCTTACTTGACTTACCTTATCCTTAACCAATAATTCTAATGAAGGATCGGGCTCCTTTTGTTCTAACGCGAAGCGAGCCGCCGCTGTGCATGCTCTTTTTCCAAACACCAATATTTCTGTAAGAGAATTTGAGCCAAGACGATTCGCTCCGTTTATACTGACGCACGCAACTTCACCGGCCGCGTAAAGTCCGTCGAGAGGCGTCGCACCGTTTATATCCGTATGAATACCTCCCATCATATAATGAACCACTGGGCGTACAGGAATCATCTCTTCTATCGGATCTATATTTTCGTACTTTAAACAGAGTTCACGAACGAACGGAAGCTTGTTATTGATTGTATCTTTACCGAGATGCCGAATATCCAAGTGAACAATATCGCCGTACGGTCCTTTTATTGTTCTCCCCTTCTCCTGCTCTTTGACGAATGCCTGTGATAATCGATCCCTCGGTCCCAGTTCCATCGAACGCAGCACCGGCGTCGGTTGAGGTGTTCCCAAATTATAGTCCTGTAAATAGCGATACCCATCCTTATTGAGCAATACTCCCCCCTCAGAACGGGTAGCCTCTGTTATGAGGATTCCCGTAAAGGGCAGACCCGTGGGATGATATTGTATAAATTCCATGTCCTTAAGTGGAACGCCTGCACGGTAAGCCAGAGCCATACCATCACCGTTTTTAATGTTAGCGTTGGTGGTAAATGAAAATACTTTACCGCATCCACCGGTGCATATCACGACAGATTTTGCAAATATTGCCCTAACCCTGCCGGTCGCCAATTCTAATGCGATAACTCCCTGACAACGCCCATCTTCCACAAGCAAGTCGGTTACAAACCATTCATCATACCTTTGAATGGGCTTATATTTCAGGGAGGTTTGAAATAGGGTATGCAGTATGTGAAATCCGGTTTTATCAGCCGCGAACCATGTCCTCTCCAGCTTCATCCCGCCAAATGGTCGAACGGCAATGGACCCGTCTTCCAGCCTACTCCACGGGCATCCCCAGTGTTCAAGCTGCAATAGCTCTTCCGCCGCTTCACCGACAAACGCCTCGACAGCGTCTTGATCACACAGCCAATCCCCCCCCGAGATAGTGTCGTAAGCATGCAGGTCAAGGCTGTCATCGTCCTTGATGACGGCGGCGGCGCCACCCTCCGCTGCTACTGTGTGGCTGCGCATAGGTATTACTTTAGAAACGACTGCAATACTTAAGTTAGCAGCTTCTTCAGCGATCGCTATTGCGCCCCGTAGACCTGCCCCACCTCCACCAACTATCAGTACATCGTGGGTGAATTTATCCAAATACCTGTCCTATTTTCCTGATAATATCAGGATGAATGATATGGAAAACAGCAGGTATTGAGATCATCTAATTCCCTCTTATTTCAATAATAGGGCGGTTTCTGTGGAGCTTTTGTCGCTAATACTAAAAAGAGAAGGGACGCGTATCAATACTTTCCCCTCGACTGTAACTTACATTAACTTGCCGACTTGTCAAGGAAAATCATTCCCATTTTGGAACGTAAACTTTATCGCCATCAAAAATTCACTTGACGCAGCGGGCAATTTGCTGTTTTTTATAGTGCGTTAATCTAAACTCGACTCAAAAAAAATGACCCTCTTGTTACAGAATTAATATATATTCGATCACGGATCTGATAGCCTATATTGTACAATCACTTCTTGGATCCACTCAAATATAAAATGCCATATATATTTGGAACACTCCTTATACTACAGTTTAAGCCAATGAATTGCATCGTGAACCTGTGCTGGATTTCTCATGAATGTATGAGTTATAGCACCCAGAAAATGTGTATTATAAACCATCGTTTATAAAACAATTTCCCAACTGTCTCAAAAGCTAATTCTCGTTAGATCTCGATTTTATGGTTTCATAGGACGGTTTAAATGCGTATCATAAATGGGGTTAATGAGACAGATTTTAGGACTTTAGTCATAAGATCGACTTTTGGGGACAAGATCAGAAAGTAAACCGCAAACAACAATCCTTAATTCTACTAAATCGAGGTGTTTTACGACCGACAGGAATTGTATGCGAGTTTCGGCTGTAAAATGCCCGTATAATTTGAAAAAGTTTAAGCTTTCTTGTTCGTATCTTGTCCTTATTAGTAAAATCGCTGCCGGTATCATGACTACTTCAGCTTGAAGATACAATAAGTATTCAGTATCTTTGTCTAAATGATATAAACCGATTTCCTTTTTTTGCTGTAATTATGGTTTGCTTAAGAAATTATACCGTCACTGTCGTCCTGTCGCTATTCATATTGTATGGCGTGTTTTCTGATGTTTTCTCTCAGGAAAAACCCGAAACCGACCCTTTCGGGTCTGAGCGTCTTGCGATGGTGCGTGAGCAGATTGCTGCACGTGGGATAAGCGATCCAGGTGTCCTTGCATCGATGACAGCCGTGCGCAGGCACCTCTTCATCGACCCTTCTAAAGCAGATGTCGCATACTCAGACAGACCGATTCCTATCGGTCACGGACAGACCATTTCTCAACCTTTTATCGTCGCGCTGATGACGGAGCTGCTGAGCTTGGATTCAACAGACGTGGTTTTCGAGCTGGGCACAGGCTCGGGATATCAGGCAGCTGTACTCTCCCGGCTCGTTTCAAGGGTATTCACAATGGAGATAATCGAACCGCTCGGTAAAGCCGCTGCGGAGAGATTCAACAAATTGGGATATAAGAACGTGATGGTGCAAGTGGGAGACGGTTATTACGGTCTGCCCGGGCAAGCGCCTTTTGACGCAATAATAGTAACAGCGGCGGCGAGCCATATCCCACCACCTCTGATAAATCAGCTTAAACCGGGAGGGAAAATGGCTATCCCGATTGGCAGCGTCTTCTTCGTACAGAACCTCATGCTCGTTGAGAAGGACAGCATGGGGAACGTAACGACAGAGAATATACTGCCGGTGAGGTTCGTTCCGTTGACCGGAAGTCGGTGACCGGGATGGGGCTGCGGCTTTCCTTATTCGTCTATTCAGCTGCTGTTTTATCCGCTCAGGTCGCCTTGATGCGGATTTTTTCCGTTACTCAGTGGCATCACTTTTCTTACATGATTATAAGCGTTGCTCTTCTCGGTTTCGGGGCTTCCGGCGCTTTCATCAGCTTATTTCGGGAAAGGCTCTTAGCGTCATTTACTCTTTATTACAGGCTCTTCGGAGCGCTTCTGGCAATCACATTTCCCGGTGCCATTTTTCTGTCCCAATCGGTGCCCTTTGAACCTTTCCTCCTTGTCTGGGACGTAAATCAATACATTTACTTATTCGCGCACTACCTGCTTCTCCTTGTTCCCTTCTTCAGCGGAGCGATGTGCATCGGTCTCCTATTTTCGCGGGAACACAGAAGAATAGGCAATCTGTATTTCGTGAACCTGATTGGCTCGGGCGCCGGCACGCTCCTTATTGTTCCTCTCATGTTTATTCTCCCCGTAGGGCAACTTCCAATTGCCGTATCTGCCTTGTCAGTTATTGGAGTGGCAGCCACTTACACACTCGGTAAGAGAAAAGAATGGAGTTATATCGTTATACCGTTATCTGCTATCTGGATCGCCTACAGCATAGTCTCGCCTTTTGAGTTGAACATATCGGAATACAAGGGACTCTCCCGTTCACTCGATCTTCCCGGAGCACGAAGTATCTATGAATCAGACTCACCGCTTGGCCGTCTAAGCGTCGTCGAGAGTCCGGTAATCCGTATAGCGCCGGGATTAAGCACTGCTTTCACCGGTGCAATACCGCCGCAGAAAGCGCTCCACTTCGACGCGGCTTCGCCCACCGCAATAATCGAATGGGATGGAATTTCACAACCGCCCGAATATCTCGATTACCTCCCCGAAGCGGCGCCCTATTCGATTGTTAACAAGCCGGACGTATTAATAATAGGACTGGGCGGCGGCAGACACCTTCTGCGTGCTGTAAAACACAAATCAAATTCCGTCACCGTTGTTGAACGGGATGAACGGGTTGTCAAATTAATCGACGATGATCTTGCGCGTTTCACAGGTCGACCTACGGCGCTCGATGCCGTCAGGATTATCATCAGCGACGGAAGGCGGTTTATCAAGACAGACTCCTCTACATATGACCTGATCGAGATATCAGCGCTCGGTTCATTTGCGGCAGCTTCCTCCGGAGTCACCGCCCTGAGCGAGACATATCTCTTTACGGTAGAGGCGATAAGAGATGGGTTGCGGCTTCTCAAACCCGACGGTATGATCTCACTGACCGCATGGTTGAAACATCCTCCAAGAGATAATCTTAAACTCCTCGCCACAGCTGCGGAAGCGCTCGAGGAAGAGAAGCGTAGATATCCCGGGCGGAACATATTCTTCTTCAGGGGTTGGGGTACTGCTACTATTTTAATAAAGCGGGAAGAATTTACCGAGACGGAAATTGAGAAATTAAAAGAATTCTGCGAGAATCTATTCTTCGACGTAATTCATTACCCGGGAATCAACAAAACAGAAGTCAACAGGTATAACCGATTCTCGGAACCGGTATATTTTCAGGCAGCCGCGGAGATACTGTCGAACGCGCGCCGGCGTGAGGATTTTTACGCATCGTATCTGTTTGACGTCTCCCCAGCGAAAGACGGCAAGCCGTATTTTAATCACCTGTTCAAACTTACATCGATCCCACATCTTTACCGGACTCTCGGCGTGGAATGGATACCTTTCATTGAGTGGGGCTATATCATACTTTTTGCGACTCTTGTGCAGGCTCTGATTGCAAGTACAGTTCTTATCCTCATCCCGCTGAGGTTTCTGAAACAAAGCACAGTCGTAATCCGAAGGGTGCGGAAGCTGAAAATATGGATTTATTTTTCCTCGATAGGACTCGCCTACATGTTCGTGGAGATAGTGTTCACTCAGAAATTTACTCTTTTTCTTGCAGAACCGGTCTACTCGGTTTCTGTGACCTTAGCCGCGCTCCTTTTCTGGTCCGGGATGGGAAGTTATTTCTCAGGCGAAATCAGAAAGAGAATCCCGAACGCCTTCCTGATTCCAGCGATGGCGGCGGCATTAATAATCACGGAAATTGCGCTCCTCGATCACGTTTTTAACGCCGCTCTCCATCTCAGTCTGGGGTGGAGGGTAATTATCGCTATTGTCATTATAGCACCGCTCGGATTTGCCATGGGGATACCCTTCCCCATTGGCTTAAAGGCGTTGGGAGAATCGGCAGAGAATTACGTTCCGTGGGCATGGGGAATCAACGGATGCGCTTCGGTAATAGGCGCTGTTCTCGCTATGACGTTATCGGTTTCCTTCGGATTCAGTGCGGTTCTGACGGCCGCGGCGGGTTTGTACATCGCAGCGGGCCTTTCAGGATTGATTACGGGGGACAAAGTATTCATCCCGTTCAATGACAGCGGCATGAACAATATTCGTTGTAAAGATAATCGTTAAGCATGCCCTATAAGTTTCTCGCGGACCTGGTTTTACTGATTCACTTTACTTTTATCCTATTCGTAGTTTTCGGTGGTTTTACGGTTCTAAAATGGAGATGGATTATCTATTATCATATTCCGGCGGCTCTGTGGGGAGCGGTTATTGAGATTACCGGTTGGGTATGTCCCCTGACACCGTTGGAGATAGAATTGAGGGTGAGAGCAGGCTCAGGGTTCTATACGGAAGGTTTTATAGACCATTACCTGATTCCTATAGTCTATCCGCCGGGTCTCACACGGCAGCTGCAATATTACTTAGCAGCCGGAGTGATAATCATAAATGCCGCAGCCTACTACCTCGTCTGGAGAAAATATCGTAATAGTCAGGATTTACTTAAGTCCCGCCATCGGCGGTGGCACTGACCGAATTCATTGTAACTATACGGCATCGGGACCTGTCCGACTGATACCAGGCGGGCAAGTAAGGTGTCTCAAAAACGATCGTTTATAAGACTATAAAACACTGCCTCAAAAGCTAATTATCAAAAGCTGCCGTTTTTATGAGTTTTGTGGCGAATTAAGTGTGCGGCAAAACCTATGTTTCTGACACAATGCTATTTTAGCGGTAGTTATAGGAAATCTGAACGGATTAGTTATCTTTTATGCTTGAATAACAATCGGAGAAAGTGTAAATTCAAATCATATTTCAAGTGTAACTATAGTAAGGAGATTTTACTGACTTCGGAATCTTCTAAGCGGAGCCTTTCAGAGAGGCTTAAATGATCATCGGGGTTTCTGTCGAGCGCCATCCAAAAGAGAGCCGCGTGGCATTAGTGCCCGCGCTTGTGCCTGATTTGGTAAAGGCGGGATTAGAGGTGCTGGTGGAGCCAGGTGCCGGTGTGAAAGCCGGGTTTCTCGATGTTGCATACGAGGAACACGGAGCGCGTTTCGCCGCCGACCGAACTGAACTCTTCTCCTCGGCTGACGTTCTCTTCTTAGTGCATGGTTTGCACGTAAACTCTGAGGCAGGCGCCGATGATTTGAAACTGCTCCGCTCCGGTCAGATGATGGTTGGTCTCCTCAACCCACTGGGAGCTCCGGAAGCCGCACTCCAACTTGCGGACAAGGGTATCACGGCTTTTGCGCTGGAGCTCCTGCCGCGCATCGCCCGTTCACAGCCGATGGATGCTTTGAGCTCGATGGCTACGGTGGCGGGTTACAAAGCGGTTCTTCTGGCTGCCGGAGCGCTTAATAAGTTGTATCCAATGATGATTACCGCTGCCGGGACCATCACCCCGGCGCGGGTCCTGGTTGTTGGAGCGGGTGTAGCGGGGTTGCAGGCGATAGCCACCTCAAGGCGTCTGGGCGCGGTCGTCAGGGCGTACGACGTCCGCCCTGCGGTGAGGGAACAGGTAGAGAGCCTGGGAGCCAAGTTTGTAGAACTTGAATTGGAGACCGAAGAGGCTGAAACGACGGGCGGATACGCTCAGGCGATGGGGGAGGAGTTCTACCGGCGTCAGCGTGAGATGATGAAGCGTGTGGTTGTAGAGAGCGATGTGGTTATTACCACAGCCGCTATTCCGGGCAAGAAATCGCCGGTTCTTATTACGGAGGAGATGGTCAAGGGCATGGAGCCGGGCTCGGTAATCGTGGATCTGGCTGCAGAAGGCGGCGGTAACTGCGAGCTTACGAAGCCGGGCAAGACGATCGAAGCTCACCACGTCATCATAATGGGTCCCGAAAACGTAGCCTCCACTATACCTTACCACGCCAGTCAGATGTACGCAAAAAATTTAACCGCCTTCCTCAAAAACATGACGGATGACGGAGAGCTTCGGATCGACCTGAAAGACCAGATTATTCGGGACTCTCTCCTCACGCATAAGGGAGAGGTCGTGAACCCTCGTGTGCGGGAGCTCTTGGGCTTGTCCGGCTCATCATCGTTAGAGGAAGAAAGGAGTAATGCCTGATGGAAGTATTCGTAGCGGCTTTGACAATATTCGTTCTGGCTCTCTTCGTGGGCTTCGAAGTGATCACCAAGGTGCCGCCTCTTTTACATACGCCTCTCATGTCCGGAGCGAATGCCATCTCGGGCATCACGCTGGTAGGAACTTTGGTGACTTCGGGGATGCAGTTGACCACCCTCACCACGATTTTGGGGTTTATCGCGGTGACAATGGCAACCGTCAACGTTGTGGGCGGCTTTCTGGTGACACACCGTATGCTCGCAATGTTCCACCGGAAGGAAGATAATGTCTAAAGAACTCATTGACCTTTTTTACCTAATTGCCGCCGTCCTGTTTATCTTCGGCTTAAAGGGTCTGTCCCATCCCCGAACCGCTGTACGGGGCAATTTCTTTGCGGCGCTGGGCATGCTGATCGCCATAGTGGTCACTCTTCTGGACAAACGCATCGTCAGTTTCGAGGTCATCATCGCCGGGATCGTCGTAGGGGCTTTGATAGGAGTGATAATGGCGTACAAAGCTCCGATGACCGCTATACCGCAGGTGGTGGCTGTCTTCAACGGTTTTGGGGGTGGCGCTTCAGCTCTTGCGGTTGGGGCAGCGTTAGAGGAGGCTCTCAAAGGAGGATTCATCGAGGCGATAGACATCCAGTTCACCATAGCTGCCGTTTCCTCCGGGCTGATTGGCGGCGTTTCTTTCACAGGCAGCGCGATTGCCTTCGCCAAACTTCAAGGGCTTATCAAGGGACAACCGGTATTGCTGATGGGCAGACATGTGATAAACGTGGCTCTGATTCTGATTTGTATAGCGCTGAGCGTATGGCTGGTCGTGGATTCAACGTCCTCGACGCCGTTCTGGATCATGGTCGGTGTTGCCTCTCTGCTCGGTATTCTATTAGTAATTCCGATTGGCGGAGCGGATATGCCGGTAGTCATCTCACTTCTGAACGCTTACTCTGGAATAGCGGCGGCAGGTCATGGGTGGGTTCTCAACAACAGCGTGCTCATCGTAGCCGGGTCGCTGGTTGGCGCCGCCGGTTTCATCCTCACCGCCATTATGTGCCGTGCAATGAACCGTTCTTTAGCCAACGTCATGTTTGCCGGCGTGGGAACAGTTGTTGCCACCGAAATCGAGAGTGATGACATTTACGCCGGTCGTGTGAAATCAGCCTCGCCGGAGGAAGTGGCGATGATGCTGGAAGGCGCCCATCGTGTGGTCATAGCCCCGGGCTACGGCATGGCTGTTTCTCAGGCGCAATATGCTATCCAGGACCTTACGAATCTGCTTGAATCTATGGGAATCGAGGTGGACTTTGCCATTCATCCTGTAGCCGGGCGTATGCCCGGACACATGAACGTCCTTTTAGCGGAGGCAAACATTCCCTATGAGAAGCTCAGGGAAATGGACGATATCAACCCCACCTTCCGGCATACCGACGTGGTACTGGTTGTCGGCGCAAATGACGTTGTCAACCCTATGGCGAGAGAAGCAGACCAGTCTATTCCTATTTCAGGTATGCCTATCTTGAACGTGGACGAAGCTCGTTCCATCGTTATCATCAAGCGTAGCCTCAGCCCGGGCTTCGCCGGAATCGCAAATCCTCTCTTTGCGGCGGATAATTGTCTTATGCTTTTCGGCGATGCGAAAAAGATGGCGATGGATATTACTGCTGCGCTCAAGCAGGCTTAAAAAAAGAGCCGATAATCGGGTTCCCGGGATAATGAGGCGTTTTTGCAGAAAGACACAGACAGAGGAGTTAAACGATGGAATCAATCAAGCAGCTCTTAAAAAATAAAGGGAGCGAGGTCTGGAAGGTTACACAGGATACCTCCGTTTTCGATGCTCTCGAATTGATGGCTGAGAAGAACGTTGGAGCCTTGTTGGTATTCGATTCCGATAAGTTGATAGGGATATTCTCGGAACGGGATTACGCCAGGAAGGTCATTCTGAAAGGTAAAGCATCGAAGAACACGCCTGTAAAAGAAATCATGAGCACAAAAGTACTCTACGTCGGTCCGAACCAATCTATCGAAGAATGTATGGCGTTGATGACCGATAAGCGTATTCGCCACCTACCTGTGCTCGCAGGCGATGAACTGCTCGGCATAATTTCCATCGGAGACGTGGTAAAAGCCATAATCTCCGAACAACAAATCACGATTCACTGGCTCGAGAAATACATCAGTGGGGATTAATAAACTCAAGAATCGGGTATAGCTCTTCTTAAGGTAGTGGACTTGAGTATAGTTTAAATTAAGATACACTCTCTGGCAAATCCATCCGCTTTTTGCTGATTGATCTTTTCTTACCCATCGTTCTTACTTTTGTCTTCTTTCGTATAGCCACCGACCTCAGCAAGAGGCTCCATTCTTGATGCCACATTCACACCGTCACCGTAAAAATCATCACCTTCAAATACTTTATCTCCAATATGCATCCCTATCCGGCGGTTCAATCGATTTTCACCTTTCAAGGCTTTCTATATTTCTACTGTACGGTTCACCGCTTCTATCGCGCTGCGGAATGTGTATAGAGTCCTATCCCCGATATAGCGAAGAACTTCACCGCTATTTTTTACAACTAAGAGCTTTATCAGTTCTCTTTGCCGTTTGACCAGATCCTGTGTCTTACGCTCGTCTTTTTGCTTCATGGCGGTAAAGTCCACCATATCGATGAACATTATGGCAGTGAGTTTGCGTATAGGCTCAGATGGCATTCAATATCCTTTTAAATATCTGAATGTGATTATACAAAACTAATATTAGAAGATACTTCTTTGATTAAAATCCCGTAAGATAAATGATTGTCGATTTAATCGTAGTGCTGAATACTTAATAGCCAAAGGCTATACATCGAATCAATGTCATGCGATAAAGGATGAAGTAAAAGACGGGTATTTACCGGGCGCGAACCTTGAACGTTATTATTCTATGAAGATGCCGATTTGGTTACTTGAGGAGTAACATCTTCCTCGTCTGGACGAATCAGCCAGCTGGCGGACCCGCAATTAGCCGGTAGAGATAGACACCGCTCGCTATGTTTTGCGCGTCCCAACTGACTCGGTGATTCCCTGCGGGCTGCCCCTGAATATCCCAGCGGCGGACTTCCTGCCCGCGAAGGTTGTAGATGACAAGCGAAATGTCGCTTGCTTTCGGAAGCGCATATTCTATCACCGTCTCCGGGTTGAAAGGATTCGGGTAGTTCTGCTCAAGAGTATAATCCGTGGGGACGACGCCCCTATCATTATCAGCAACATTTAAGTATTCAATTCTCATCATTTATCCAGATGAATCTCAATCGCCTACCTCCGAATCAGAGAACTCTTACCTTTATATCATTCATTAAACCTTGATATTTTTCTTTCCTCTTCATTTTAAAAATCCATCAATCTCCCTCACCCTTATATCTGTTAAAATGATGAAGAGATACTTTCCTTAGTCCAGAACACTACAATCTTCTCATTCGGGTTCAATCCATATTGTTCATTTAGAATCTTTTGAATATTCGGATATAGGTACTTGAAAGTCGCCGACTATCCGGGCGCCTCAGTGTTATGACTGCCACATGGTCTCTGACAAAAGAAAGAGGAAGGAACGGATTGGGTGACGACGGCTCTCAAACATGACCCTGCAAAAGGAAAACAGAAAGTTACAAAAACTATGGTAGAGATTTCAGAAAACCGCGACTGGATGCGCTGGGAAGAACGATATTCCATATTTATCATTCGAATTTGAAGAAAAAATGGAGGTATTTGAATCAATTAAGACTCAGGTCAAGACTTTTGTGGAGTCGATACTTTTCATAATGGACAAAGTTAAATATAAATATCAAGGTGTTGCTCGGACTTATCAACGTGAGTTGCTTGATGATTGGTATTCCGGAATATCTTCTGCGAAAGAAAACGATGAAAAAGTCGCTTATCTTTTTATAAGCGGGAACACAGCCGAGCTCTTGAAGGTATTCGATTTTCATCTTGTCTATCCCGAAGCAAACGCTCTCCAATGTGGAGTGAAAAAAGTTGCCGGCGATTTCAACATGAAAGCGGAAGATATAGGATATTCTTCTAAATGCCTGCGGATATGTAAAAAATGAGGTGGGTCTTTTGATGCCCGATAATCTGTCCATTCAGCGCTTTGAGAAAAAAAGTTGCATTCGTAAGAGGTTTGACCTATATTTCCCACTAAATACAGGTGGGGCTGGCGTAGCAGCTTCGCAATCATCTGTAAAGTCAATATATATACGTATAATATAGTGTAAACAGTGTCCGAAAGTATAACTCCATAAGGAGAAAATAATGATACGTCACAACCTACCCTGCCTCACGCTAATCCTCATCACAGCAGCGACCATAGGGCTTGCTCCCGTATTTGTGGTTGCTCAAACAGCCTCCCTTAGCGGTCGCGTCACTGACGCCGAAACGGGTGAGGCCCTGGAAGGTACAAATGTGGTCGTGGCTGGTCCGTCGTTAACAGAATTAAGAGGCACCGCAACCGCTGCTGATGGAACCTACTCAATAGGCGACCTGCCGGTCGGTTTATATGATGTGACAGTCACTTATATCGGCTATAAGACCGCCGCTGCTTCCGTCTCGCTGGCTGCAGACCAGCACCGCATAATCGATTTTGCGCTCAACCCAGAGGCAGTTTTGGGCCAGGAGTTGGTCGTATCTATTTCCCGTAGTGAGGAGAAGATCCTTGAAGCGCCGGCGGCGGTGAGCGTCATTACCGCCAAGGACATAGAGGGTCGTCCGACTTTATCTCCCGCGGACCATCTTCAGGGTATCCCTGCTGTAGATATCGTGAGCAACGGCATCAACCAGAAGAACGTCGTGGTGCGGGGATTCAACAACATCTTTTCAGGCTCTCTTTTGTCGCTGACCGATAATCGGATCGGGCGTGTTCCCTCCCTGCGTCTAAATGCTCACAATTTCTACACGATGACGAACGAAGACATCGAGCGGATTGAGGTGGTATTAGGCCCGGGTTCCGCCCTCTATGGACCGAACAGCGCCAGCGGAGTGTTCCATATCATAACGAAGTCGCCTTTTGGCTCCGAGGGGACCATTGTGAGTCTTGGCGGCGGCGAGCGCAGCATATTGATGGGCTCCGTGCGCCACGCAGGCAGTATAAACGACAAAATCGGCTACAAGATATCGGCGCAATCCTACCAGGGGAATGACTGGGAATCTCAGGATCCGGCTGAACCCGATAGCATCCTAAAAGGTCAAGAGAGCATCTCAAACGCCAGGAACTTTGACGTGGAAAAAATTGCAGGCGAGTCGCGAATCGATTATCGCGTGAGCGATGATATGACGATTATTGTCAACGGCGGCTTCAACCGGGCAACGAACCTCGAGCCCACAGGAGTAGGCTGGGCTCAGGCTGACGCATGGACGTACACCTACTTCCAGGGAAGGCTTTTGTACAAAGATTTCTTCGCTCAGGCGTTTCTTAATCAGAGCGACGCCGGTGACAGCAGGCTTTTGCGCCCCAATTCTTACAGCCCTATTGTGGATAAATCTACTCTTTCAGTTATTCAGCTCCAGCATGGGATGGAGCTCGGCGAACGGCAGCGCTTTACTTATGGCGTGGACGTCCTCCGCACCCGCCCCGAAACCGAAGGAACGATAAACGGAAGAAATGAAGAGGACGACGACATCAATGAATTCGGCGTCTACCTCCAGTCGAAGACTGCTCTGACTGACAAGCTCGATTTCGTAGCAGCCGGTCGCTATGATGACCACAGCCGATTGGAAGACCCCGTTATCTCACCCCGTGCCGCTCTTGTCTTCAAGCCTACTTCTAAAGATAATTTCCGGTTGACCTACAATCGTGCCTTCAGCACCCCGTCAAGCAATAACCTCTTCTTAGACCTCCTCGCGGCTTCGCAAGCAATGCCGCCTTCGTTGGTACCTTTCCTCGGGCCGACTCTGTTCGACATCTATGGGCGAGGAGTGCCGGAAAGCGGCTTCAACTTCCAGTTTGGTGACGATGGGCGGGCTCAGATGGTGTCGCTCTATGGTGGGGCGTTGTTCGTAGCGGGCGCGATCCCTGCTCCGAATACATATCTTCCTCCTGACGTAAACTCCGTCTGGCCGGTCATTCGACAACTGACAATCGGCGGCGCCGCCGCCGACCCGGCAACACAAGCACTGCTGGACGCAATTCTGCCCGCGCAATTGAGTGAGACCGTGCCGGGTCTCCTGTTAGTCCTCAACACAGCCTACGATGCCGATGAAGAGACAAGCGCGACCAATCAACCATTTCTTCCTCCTTCCAGGGCCGTCGCGAATGTGGATCAAATCAGGGAAACGATTACGACCACGTTCGAACTTGGCTACAAGGGACTCGTAACGGACAAGTTCTTGTTGACCGCGAGTGTGTATAATACCGTAATTGAAGACTTTGTCGGGCCGCTAAGCATTGAGACCCCTCATGTATTTATTGATCCGGCCACGTTTGTTCCAGCCCTGACTGGTGATATTTCTCCCAGATACGTTGCAGTCTTGATTTCTCAGGGCGTTGACCAGGCAACAGCTGAGGCTATCGCTGCCGGGCTGGTACCGGGGGTACCCGGGGCGGCGGATATTGCCGCCGACATCGCCGTTACTTTCGGGCCATTACCCATAGGTCTGATTTCTCCTCAAGAGGAGCAGAATGCTACTGATGTCATCGTGACCTACCGCAATTTCGCAGATAAAATTACCTTAACAGGTGGCGAGGTCGGCTTCACCTATCTCGTGAACGACCGCTGGCGCATAGGTGGCAATTACGCCTACGTCGACAAGAACCTGTTCAAGAACCTCGATAAGATTGCCGACGTAGCCCTGAACGCGCCCAAGAAGAAGTATACAGTCAAGTTAGGATACACCGATGCCGAGAAAGGCTTGGATGTCAACCTCCGCCTGCGATTCGTAGGGGAATTCCCTGTTATTTCCGCAGTATTCGAGGGCACAGTGGAGAGCTACTCGCTCATCGACCTCAACCTCGGCTACGATATTCCTTTGGGTGGCCCGGGACGGACCCGTTTTACGGTTACGGCGCAAAACATCCTGAACAATGAGCACCAGGAATTCGTGGGTGCGCCGGAGATAGGGAGGCTTGTCGTAGCGCGCATTACGCAGTGGTTCTAACGGTCGGCTAGGCCGGCGCAGACTTATAGGATGCTGGGCTTTCGGGGGAGCAGTGTAGGTAAGGCAGCTTCAAAATCACCTTCCTTATACCAATCGTCTTTTTCCTCATTCTTAACTGCACACCCTGCTTTTTTCAGTCTACGAACCAATTCATTTCTTTTCGCGGGTGAATTATCCATTTTAATGACATGTCTTCCTTCTATATCACTATATTTCTTAGTTTCCCCTAATTCCACAATTTAGTTTTATCTGGATTTCTGCCGAATGCCATACCCGCTTCAAATAAAACATTAGGTCTAGCCTGTGGAGTGAATTCCTCCGGTTTTTCATCTTTAATTAAATAAATATCTCTAAGTTTTGCTAAATCATCGCCTATCATCAAAACTATAACCGCTTGTGCAGTTTGAAAGGCGCTGTCAAGAATTTCTCCGATGTAAGGAGAACCTTTTCCGGTTCAGGCTATTAACTGACTCCATTCAAGTGGTGCTAAGTCTATGGCTCTTAAAAATTGAAAGAGAGCTTTACGTGCTTTATCATTCCGCCCATGAATCACAAAAACATTCCGAGATTTCTCAGAGTGAACTTTACTGTTCACAGCTGAAGCGGGTAATTTTTCTTTTTCGAGGATTGCCATTTCAGAGTCTTCCTTTAGTTTGATAAATGCTATCTTAGATAATATTTCTTGCTCATCCATCATAAATTCACGCTATAATAGTTCAAAATGAGTTACTATCCATAGTAGTTACTGTTGCATACATTACAACTCCAGTAATCCTAAATATATTCATCACCTACGATCTTCTGGAGTCTAATTGACTTTTTGTCATTATCGAAATAGGTAGGACAAAACGGATCATCCTTATTACTGTTACCTTTACCACTATCCTCAAGCCAATAAATAGACTCATCATATTCCATTTTCACTTTAACATCTTGCTTTTCTATTAGCGATTTGTTTTCATTTTTTAGTAAAATATTTTCCTGCTGCAACTGAATAATAATTTCTCTTAGCTCCATTATCTTTTCTTGTGATTCAAATGTAGCACCTTTCTTTATTAGATCTTTTATTTCATTGAAATTCGGAATTACACTCATTTATTCAAACCTCCGACTTAAATTATTATTTGTTATGTCGCTATTACTATTATCTAGCTTCTAACAGATTAAACATAATCAAAATCGGATCGATATTTTAATTCAAGTGACAATATCAATTTTCGCGGAGAGCCCCGCTTTCAGCGGGACAACTTACCTAACGGGCGAGTGATTCCCTGCCTGACCGACTGCGTCATTCAGTCGGGCGGGGAACCCCCATGAGCTAGCGCTCAACGGTTTTCAAGAACGTCGTTCCCCTTGATACTCAGGCACTTACAGGAATTGTTGCCATATAATTGCCATTCTACAGACCAATCCAGACCAATTGAGACTGTTTGTCAGACTTAATCTAGATGCTTCCCTAACTACTATTATTTCCACCCAACACGTCTTGTATTTTCATTCCAATAACATCCATCTTATACGGCTTCTGAATAAAACCATTTACACCGAGTCCTTCTGCTTCTTTCATCCTTTCAGATTCACTATAACCACTAACTATAATAGTCTTCTGGTCCGGCTTCGTTTTGATTATCTCTTTATAAGTATCAAGACCATCCATATCATTTTCAAGTATCATATCAAGCCATATTAGATCTACTTCATTATTCTTTAGGTAGTTGATCCCATCCTGGCCACTATCGACACGCTCTACTTCATATCCTAACGTTGTTAACAGTCGTGCGGCGATATCACGCTGTTCCTCCCTGTCATCAACCACGAGTATACTGCCGCTACCTTTACGTAATTGTTTATCTTTTTCTGTTCTTTCTTTCTTTTCAGCCGTTTCAGGGAAGTAGATAGAGAACTTCGTTCCTATACCCAAAGTACTCTCAACATCTATATATGCACCGTGGTCATTGAGTACGTTGTACACTACAGACAGGCCTAATCCCGTGCCGCTCTTACCTGTTTTAATCTTAGTAGTGAAGAATGGATCGAATATCTTAGATATGTTCTCTTCGGGTATACCCTCACCTTGATCTTCTATTGTAAGTAGATTATATCTTCCTTCAGGTATATGCTTATCACTCAGTTTTCCATCTAATACGTTGATCGAAGATGTACTTATACTGAGTACTCCTTCTTCAGATATGGACTCACAGGCGTTATTTATAAGATTCGTGATCACTTTGGGTAGATGGGCTTTAGAGCCTTTAAATAGTAAAGTACTTTCAGAAAGTTGGATATCAAGTGACACTTCAGGATATAAAGTCTTTGTCATTTTACATTCAGCTGAAGAGAGGTAATCGGCAACAAGATCATTCAGGTCAATCGGTTCCATCTCATACTTACCACGGCGGGTAAGAGCCAACAGATCTCCTATTACATCAGCTGCTCGCTGGGCTGAAAACATTATAGTATCCAAGTCTTTATCTACCGATTTACCTTCTGCTAGATCCATCCTTATCAGATCAGGATAAGCCATTATAGGGCCTATTATGTTATTCAAGTCATGAGCAACACCACCTGCTAATAAACCCAACGATTCCATCCGTTCAGATTGAACAAGTTGTTCTTGAAGTTTGTTCTTTTCATCCTCTGAACGCTTATGCTCAATTATTTCATTGTTGAGATCTTTAGTTCGTTCATCGACAAGTTTCTGTAAATGATCACGGTTCTGCTTTAGAGAATCCAGCATCACTTTTATTGAACCCAATATTCCGGTACCCTTTTCAATATCTACATCCAGATTCCCACTGGCAACCTGCTCCGATAGCAACGCAATTACAGAAGGTTCTCCTCCTACTTGCAAAAGAATACTTTGCCTGATAAGCGTGGCCACTATACTACCTATTAATATTGAGAGTAGAACTACACCGATGGTTAAAGTTCTTGTTGTGCTGGCCGCTTCCGTGGCATTGGCGTGGCGGGAGGTAGTGAGGTCCTCCTCTATCTGGATAAACTGAGCAAATTCTTCTCTCAGTTGATCAAGTATGTTTTTTCCTGTGCCCACCTCAAGCAGCGATGATACATCCTTCATTGTTTCAGGATCTTTATTCATCTGAAGCCTGGCATCTATCTCTGGGGTAGCTGCCATAATTATCCAATCATCGGAGATTGATAATGCTTCATCAAGTAATTTCAGATTTGTTTGATCATCTGATAAAATGTTACGCAAATCACTAAAATCAATTTTCAGTTGTTTTTCACCCGCATGATACGGTTCCAGAAAACTTTCCTTCCCTGTTGCCAGGAATCCTCTTTGACCTGTCTCCATATCTACCATATCCTTTTCAACAGCAATGGCTAATATCTGGCTATCTTTATTTCCTTCACTTCTGAAGTTATCATTCATCTCGGAAAGAACTGAGCGGATTTTATCCATTAATCCTTTACCCACGCCCCTTCCTAAAACCGATTGGAGATAGCTGGCATCAATATTGTGTTTCGCAACCTTCCTTGCCAATTCGATCTCAGGTATGGCTGCAATCGTCTTCCACTCTTCAACTAATTGCTCGATCCTCTCTAATCTTGCTACCTGTTCAGGATTATCAGCCACAAGCAGTTTCTCTTCAATAATTATTCTATCAAATTCTTCAGCACCATCATAATAGGGTTCTAAGAATTCTTCTTTTTGTGTAATAATAAAGCCTCTCTGCCCTGTTTCCATATCTACAACTAGTTTAAATAGTAGATGAGCGTTAGAAATTACTAAGGCATCGTGAGTAACAACAAACTCAAATTGGTTCTCCATATCATTAGTATTGATCAATACCACGACGCCAACTATAACTAAAAGCGTTAATAATATGCCGAAGCTCAATATTAATTTTGTGCCTATTTTCATATTTAGATTTAACTTCTTGATCTGCCCCATAAATCGTTACCTTCGAGCTTGCCAGTCATGAAGGATTAACCGCTAAAAATTATTCTTGCCTTAAATTTACCTGCCGATACGCTTTAAATTCATATACCTTATTCTATTTCCTTTAAAATTCAGGATAAATTAATGCAAATTTCAATCATTAAGACACATCTGGTTATTCCGATGTAATCGGACACCTTCTCATCCCTTCTCTATCGAAGCCTGATACATTTCAAAATGTCCTATTAAGAAAGAACATTTTTTAATTTTCGCATCGATTATCTTTATCAGATTTATCTTGTAAGCGTTATTTACTAGCCGATCCATGCCCGGCGT
Organism: Fidelibacterota bacterium; assembly: GCA_022563775.1. Next base: position 28,435 of record JADFMS010000011.1, read on the forward strand.
AAGGATACTTCCAATCTTTTGCATACATGATCCACTACTTTACGCCGCTTAGCCATGCTTAGAAGGTTTTTGATTCTAAGGAGAATGTTTCCTTGATTATTTGTGTATCGAATCCTTTGTCGCCCATTAGATGTTTTAAACGTAGGTTCTCTTTCTCAAGATCAATTAGTCTTTTAGCTTGATCTGCTCGCATTCTACCGTAATCTTTACGCCGACGACAAAAAGACCGTATACTGATACCCAGCCTGTCGAGATGCATCGGGTGGGTTCACACCCTGACTGATCAACACTTCTACTTCTTTTAACTTACGAATGTTTTTCTCCGTGGTGTGTTTCATCGATCACTCGATCACATGATCTTTACTCCTTACTTTATACGTAATTCTTCTAACCTTCATCCATCGCTAATAGTTTTTCTTTGTCGGATCCTGTCAGTATCTTATCTATATCAAGTAACATCAGTAAACGGTCTTCAAGTTTACCAACTCCGCTGATATATTGCGATTTTTCGTCCGACACTATCGAAGGAGGAGGCTCTACAGTGTTAGCAGGTAAACGGATTACCTCCGATACCGCATCGACTATAAAACCCACCGTCCTTCCATCTATCTCACCTACTACTATGCGCGTCTGCTTGTCATGCTCACGTTCAGGCATGTGGAATCGTTTCCGAAGATCAATTATCGGAATAACATTACCCCGTAAATTGATCACCCCTTCAACAAAATCGGGTGACTGAGGAATTTTGGTAATCTCGGTAACCCGGTTTATCTCCTGAACCTTCAAGATATCTATTCCGTACTCCTCGTTACCCAGCTGGAAGCCGACGAGCTGTAGAAGGTCAGAGGTCTGATCATCATTCTCGCCTTTATTAAATACTGTTCCTTCCATTAGGTTACTCCTTATTTAAATTTGATAATTTAATATTCTATGCTTTTAAGCAACATCTACGGATTTTTTCTCCTCAAGTTTGAACTTGTTAACAAGCTGTCTGAGGTTTTCCGTTTGCCTGTTTAGCTCTTCAGAAGTAGCAGCCATCTGCTCTGCTCCTTTAGCACTCTCCTTGGTTCCCGAAACTATATTGCCAACGTTACCGGATATTTGTTCTGCCGCTGCCGACTGTTCGTCTGATGCGGAGGCAATCTGTTCAATTGCATTTTGCACCTCGGTTACTACGCCGACTATCTTGCTCAGCGATTCGCCTGCTTTTTCAGCTAATTCCGTTCCAGCCTCAACTTGGCTGGTACCCTCTTCCATAGAGGCAACTGCTCCGGCTGTATCTTCTTGTATAGCTTTGATCATTGCAGCTATCTCTGCCGTCGCTTTTGTGGTGCGTTCTGCTAACTTCCGTACTTCATCGGCAACAACTGCAAAACCTCTACCCTGTTCGCCCGCCCGTGCCGCTTCTATGGCTGCATTGAGAGCCAATAGGTTGGTTTGATCTGCAATATCATCAATCACCGATATGATCTCACCGATCTCGTCCGACCGTTTCCCGAGTTCGCCGATAGTAGTTGACGAAGCTTTTACCGTATTCGCTATTGCTTGCATCCCTTCTATCGTCTCCTGAACGATCTTTCCACCTTCACTCGCCACTTCTGACGCATTCTTTGCTGAATCGGTTGCGGAGGAAGCGTTCTGCGAAGATTCAACTATTGTGGCTGACATCTCTTCTATCGAAGAGGACACCTCACCGGCCTGAGATTCCTGTTCTCCAGCGCCGGTTGCGGCCTGTTCAGCTGCTGAAGCTATTTCAGTCACAGCTGCGGCGACTTCCTCGGTATTAGTCCTTATCGCAAATATAATCTCGTGAAGCTTAGCAACAAAGGTATCAAACCATTTGGCAAGCTCACCAATCTCATCCTGTGTATCAATATTGAGGCGTTTAGTGAGATCTCCTTCTCCCTCTGCAATATCCTTGACCAATTCAACAACTTTGACGATGGGTCTGGTAATGCCTCGAGACAGGAAAAAGCTGATGATTATGCCTAATATGATAGCTATCACGGTTCCGCCAATAGTAAAAAATATCGCCTGGCTTGCCGTAGACGCGGCCGCCAATGTCCTCTCTTCCATGAGAGCTTGTTCAATACCTACAAACTCATCAATTTTTACCCTGAGTCCATCCATAGCGGCTTTACCTGTGCCCTGTTCAATTAAAGCGACAACGTCATTCATCGTCGCTTCAGAATTGTTCATTTCAACTCGTGCTGCAATTTCGGGTCCCGCGGCTTTTTCTTCCCATTGCTGGGCCAAATCTTCGATACTGTCAACCAAACGGAGATTCTCGTCTTGTCCTGAGAGGTGCTCCCTTAATTGTGCCAAATGAGATTCAAGCGATTCCTTTCCATTTCTGTAAGGATCCAAGAACTCATCAACGCCTGTGATAAGAAATCCGCGCTCACCCGTCTCCCTGTCAACCATATCTTTCGCCGTGGCGACTGCCAATACTAATCCCTTATAATCTCCTACCCCTTGTAAGTTCGTTTGGAGCTCTTCAATAGTTACGCGTAAAGCATCTAAGATTCCTTTTCCAACCCCTTTCGCGAGAACGACTTGAAGGTAATCCGCATCTTTTTGACCCGCTTCGACCTTTCTACGCTCAGCGATTTCGGGTTCGGCTGCCAACTTAAGCCACTCTCTCTCTAAGTCATGAATAACCTCTAATCTGGCAACTTGAGCGGGGTTGTCATTTACCAGCTCTTGTAAACCGATTATTTCGTCTTCAAATGCTTGAAGACCGGCGTTATATGGCTCAAGATACTCGTCCTTGCCGGCAATCAGAAATCCCCTTTCTCCTGTTTCCATATCAACCAGAAGCTTTGCAAGGTTATTTCCTTTACCAATTACTTCCTGAGTATGTGCAACCCAGTCAAAAGTATCTATCAAGTCGTTTATGCTTGAAAAAACCAAAACAGCTATCAATGCCATCATGACCAGTGCCACACTGTATCCTGCGATTATTCTCGACCCGATTTTCATGTTACTGAATTTCATTTTACTCTCCTTTATTTTACTTTTCATTAAACTAACTTTATTTAATCCTTACCATCTTAATAATAATGGAAAAAACGTTATTAAAACTCCACTTGGAATTGAACTAAAATTTCGCTCGTACTCTTTGAGGCGCTGTTATCCTTAGTTAAAACATAGTTCGCCATTATCTTGGCTGCGTTGTCTTTTAATTTATAGTTAACGCCGAGTGTCGTCATCGTTGTCTCATCGTCGCTAATATCCTGATTAGGATCCCAGCCCTCAAACCTAGCTCCGAACTGGTATGTTGAATTCACGGAATACGTGACAGAACCATAATAACCTCCACTATTGGCATCATCGTCAGAGCCCTGCATATACTCCGTCTTGACTCCAAAAGGATATCCCGTGTAAGCAAACTCGACACCAGCCCTATTTCGGTTAACGTCAAATTCGTCTGTCGCTAACCTATTATGAGGACCACGATAAAAAGATGTTCCGAATTTAATCTTATCAGACGCATGGAATACAAACCTTCCTGATAAATCCTTATTATCGTTATTATCCTGATTATTCGGTCCAGACCCGTTGAAAAGTCCGAGAGAATAATCAAACTTATGATTATCGCCGTAAACTAAGTAGCCAATATCACGCCTGTCTCCATATTCACGGGCGGTAATAATAGACCTGTCAATGAAATCCAGCTGCGAAGAGGGAGTCAACCCTTCCATCGTCAAAGGATATTTCATCTGGCCTACTCGAAACCTGACCATAGAATGATAGTGATAATATATATTTAGATCCTGAATCAGGTAAGTCGGAACTGATGCCGGGTCCATCAAGAACTCAAAACCGACTCTGTCTGGAATGATAGTCCCGCTCAGCTTTAGTTCGCTTCGTTTCAAAAATTGCGACGAATAGGTATTGGGGGCATTTGATTCTTTCCCCCAAAGCTGAATTAATCCATTTATTTTTATATTCTCACCATCCGAAGCAAGCGTAGAATATACTGGGATTGCTATCGTCATAATTAGAATTGGTATTAATTTTACCATTTCGTTTTACCTCCCTGTTTGTTTTATTTTTCCAAAATCAGAGTACCAGTTAGCATACTGCTCCACTATTTTCGAAATCCTTTTTGAGTTAGATTTCAATATTTCCATTTATCGATTAGCTCTCACAATGCTTTAGTACTTAGCAAAAAATGTACCAAAATTACTTAATGTGCTGTTTTTCTTTATTTATAAACGTTTTAAAAAAGTAACGAGATGAAAGATTGTATTTTTTGATGCATTATACATAAAAATCGGCGATATACTGCCGTGCTTTTTCGCTTTCTGCAAGATATTGACCACTGATAGCATAAAGAATATACACAATCATCAATTGAAGCTTTAGAAAAGTTGATCTTCCTTCAGCAAAGTGGCAGTAATTTAAATGACTATTTTTACCTCTGCAAATTCCAAAGTCACTTTGTACTTGTCAACGATTGAACTTCTATCGGTCGTAAGCTTTATATACTGGCGTGATTTCTATACCTATAAACGTGACATGAGGCAAAGAAATTATTGCATCACTGCTCAGGTTTTGTGGCATGTTCTAATCACGTCAGGTCGGGGCAGAACTAATTCCTGTTACAGAAAATGGGGGCGGGGCAAGGGCTTAGTGTGTAATATGACTAGTGGAGCGATTAATGAGGGTAGGTCAAGCTCAAAAAAATGTCTCATAAAGATTTGTTTATTAAACACTTCACCCATGTTTCGAAAGCTAATTATCAAAAGATCTCGTTTTCATGAGTATTGAGACGAAGAAAAGCTGTGTCATAACTTACGTTTATTACACAGTGCTATTTTAGGAGTAGCAAGTTACTTGTTCTCTTTTCCTTGCTCCTTTTTGTTAAAAATTATACCAATTTTGTAGCATAGCAACAGGTACAAGTTTTAGTGCAGGGTTATACAGCTATAAGGGGATTGTCATTTCTACGCACTCTGTATCGACACTTGGGCTTTCAGCGCAAAATTACCATAAGAAACTATTAATTTGATTTTTCTATTCCTTTTGATCTGCTCTCATATCTTTATCATCTGAAATCATTACAACCGAGCTGCTTCCACAGTTGCTACAAATCCAAATAACCCACATTCCATCATGTTTAGAGCTTGGTTGTTCAGAAAATTCCGAATTGCAATCTTGACACTTCCAGAGAGGTTGATTAAATTCAGTATCCATTATTTGTCTCAAGCAATAAAGAACCAATATTCTAGTAATCAGTCAACAAATCACTTTACAATTCTAAAGTCATTCCTTCATATGCTGCAGTGCATTTTGTTCTGTATTCATTCGAACTAAACCAATTTTTAGACTGATCTTGAATTTTATCAATTTCATCATCATATCTATAAGGATCATGGTGAAATGACCTGCCCATACATTTTAGCCCACTTCCTATGTTCCGGATTAAGTCCTAATTTTGCTCAATAATTGATTCTAAGGTAAATCAGCTACTATGTCCCTGTATTCCTTCTCGGTAAATGCCCGCATTGTCTCAGTAGAGACGTTCCCCAGTGAGCCAACGGCGAGCCTAAGGCCAGCAGCTGTTGAATCATCCGGTTCTTCAGTGATCACGACTGCATCATATTGCCCCATGACGAGGTAGAATTCCTTCAACTCGGCACCTTTAGAGCTGAACATTTTTTTAGCTTGATCGAGGCGCGTTGGTCCTCCTTTAATGTTCTCTACGCCTTTCTGCGTGAACTTCATTAGTGTGATGTATGTAGCCATTGCAATACCTCCTTCTCAATCCAAAATTTAAACCATGCTTAATTATACTCAAATTATGGTTAATTTAAAACTAATAACTTCAGGGGTTATTAAATCCAATCCTAATCAAATGAGATTGTAGCTCACTTTAATAATACCATCTTCTTATTCTCGATTCAATCCTGAACAAATGCTATAATCCTTAGCGGACTGCCACTACCCCCCTTTATTTTCATGGGTAAGGCTATTACAAAAGAGCCAGTAGAAGGTAATTTGTCAATGTTAGAAACATTTTCAAACACAGGAATATTTCTGCCGAAGAGAATTTGATGGCTCTCGAAAAGAACTGATTGGCCATAATCTATACTCGGAGTATCGAGTCCAATCGCTTTAATATTCCTCTCTTCTACAAGCCATTGTGCTGCTTGCGGAGCCAGACCCGGAAAGTGCAATTCTGAAACTGCATCCTCCCCCCTTTTAACGGTTCCCATATACTTCTCTAGATCAAACCAGAACTTATCATAACCAGTGTTTAATAATACAATCACCCCATCAGGTATAATGCTGTGTTGAGCCTCCCAATCTTTAAAATCAACTACACCTATTTGGTAGTCACTGTTTTTCATCGTCTTATTTGACACATCCACTACTACGGCCGGGGCTATTAAATTATTCAGTGGAATTAGATCCACACTGTTTTTTCCTTCAGCAAAATGAATGGGAGCATCGATGTGTGTGCCGCCATGTTCCGCTGCACTGTAGTTATTTGAAGAATAATAATAACCTCCTTCTGTAAATCCTGCAAAAACTTCCTCTAATTTGAACGAATCCGCAGTCGGCCAATAAACTGTCTCGGAAGAAAAGTCATGGGTAAGATCAATCCATTCGCCTGATGAGAAAATATTCCGCTCCGAACAGCTCTCGAAAATAGTAGTAAAAAGGATTACTATAAGTACCAATCCTATATGTTTCATGATTGAACTCCTCCAATTGGATCTATTAAGGACATTCCGTTTATATAATATCAATCACACATGTCGAATGCTATAGTTGAATATTGATGAAAATCTTATCCCACACACTCAGTGAGAAAAAGGCGGTATGTTTTAACTGTTTTTCAAACCCAT
>JADFMS010000012.1 GCA_022563775.1 Fidelibacterota bacterium
AGCCCCCGCTGCCGGTCATCATCTGCAGCGCCTGCATATAGATTCTATCGACGTCCGGTCTCTCTTCACGGTCAACTTTAATTGAGATGAACATATCGTTTAATTTAGAAGCGATAGCAGGTACTTCGAATACCTCCCGCTCCATGACATGACACCAATAGCATGTTGAATATCCTATCGATAGGAAGATCGGTTTTCCATCTTCCCGCGCTCTTTTGAAAGCCTCCTCTCCCCATGGATACCAATTAACCGGGTTGAATGCGTGTTGAAGCAGATAGGGACTTTTTTCATTTATCAGTCTGTTAGCTTCGTGTCCTTCTTCCAACATCCGTTTAACAAAAGATTTTATGTCTCCTTCTTTACCTCCATCTTCATAATCCATATAATGTGAGATACTTTTTGCCGTCATAGCGTCAATTCCTTTCTTAAGACCGTTCTCTTTGCTATCTCGCGTACAATAATTGCTTAATAAAAGGATAAGCATAAATGAAAAAAGTTTTAATCTTCGGTCTTTTGTTGATACCATTTGCATCCAATCTATACCAAACAGTGAGAAATGTCAATTGTCATGTATTTTTAGCAAATAGTTTATACTTAAACCTTCTCGACATATCCCATTCATATATATTTCTTCTTTATTATCCCCTTTAGAAATTAAAAATTACTCTTTTTTTGTAATACATATGTCTCTATTAGAATAGCAGTGATATAGCCATCGGAAACGATATTAAGGAAGATAGTTTATGTTTAAACTATTAAAATCCGTTTATTTTAACGACGGCTCGATAGTTTCCGCAAATTTAGTCAATCTGAAATCCATTTCAGCCCGCTTTCTTCCGTTTTCACCGAGTTTTTTTATTAAATCCCGGCTGCCTGATAGTTTCAAAATCGCGTCTGATAGAGCTTTAATATCGCCTGAGGGAACGATCAAGCCCGTTACCCCGTCCTGAACCAACTCGGGCAGCACGTTCACATCTGATGCGATTACAGGCTTGCCGGCTGCCATATACTCCATTCCGACCCTGCATATCACCTCCGAAAAAGTTGACGCTATTACGCCTACATGAATCATTGATATTGGTTCGGAAGGATGGCTAAAGCTCCCGGAAATCGTAACCCGATCTGAGATACCTGCTTTTTCCGCCATTGCGTTCAATTCCCTCTTATTTATCTGGTGTTCGTCTCCGGAAATTAAAAATTTCAGGTTCGGATTTTTCTCCAACGCAATTGCGGCTGCTTTTATATATATTTCATGACCCTTGACCGGGGATAATCGAGCGATGAGGCCGAACGTTATCTCCTCATCATTCAATTCCTTTGGCTTGTAGCTGTTATCAAACTCGTCTAAATCGAACGGACCTAAGGAGAGAGTGAATTTTTCTTCTGATATATCAAAAGCGCGGGAGTATTTTTTTATAAGGCTGCTGCTTGAAGCGAAAAAGTGATCGGTATGTTTTCGATAAATATTCTTACTCACCAAGTTCACTTTCGGATCCATATTCTCACTAAGTCCTCTTATCAAAGTGATTTTATCCCCAAGTAACTTTTTCATGCGTGACGCCCAGAAATGGGACGGCGGACCGTGAGCTATCAGAATTCGGTAATTCCCCTTTTCAATCACCGATAACAACTTTGACCTATCGCTGAAATACTTCAGGACGTTTGTCGAACGCGGATTAAATCCACCCAGAACTTGCAGACCCAATTCTGTTGCTCTTTGAATCGCCGGTGTGTCCGGGTCTCCTATTATTGCTGTGTCATAGCCGTTTTCATGGAGAGCTTTGGTTGTATAAACGGCGAAATGCGACGAGCCGCTCCACCATCGATTATCTATAATATTCAGTATAGATTTCTTATCTTCTTGTCTCATCAATACCGATAACCTAATTTACGTGCACGGTTGGGAATGATAAGGCAGACTATTCAATAATGCAAGTAAGCGGGTTTTCGTTCGTTCGGAATGCAATAAAACTCGGGTATCCGGTAGTTGAGGCGCTCCGCTCCATTCTTCCTATATGCGATGAATTGGTCATAGCCGTAGGCAGGTCTGAGGACAACACGTTTGAGCTGATCAAGTCTATCGGCGATAAAAAGATAAAAATAATTGAGACAGAATGGGACAAAAAAGATTTTGTCCGAGGAAAAGTTTACTCCATACAGACTGACATAGCTCTTGAAGAGTGTCAGGGAGATTGGTGTTTCTACATACAGGCTGACGAAGTGGTCCATGAGAAGTATTTGCCGGTTGTTTTATCAAGGATGAAAGAACTTATCGATGATGATGAAGTACAGGGCTTACTCTTCGATTACCTGCATTTCTGGGGCTCCTACGATTATTATCAAAGATCACGACGCTGGTACAGACGCGAGATAAGGGTTATACGGAATAATATAGGAGTCCAGGGGTGGCTTGATGCACAGGGTTTTAGGATAAATGGACGAAAGCTCAAAGTGGCAAAGGTGGACGCCTATGTATATCATTATGGATGGGTTCGTCCACCGGATGTTATGACGGATAAGAATATCGTATTCGATACTATTCATCATTCTCGTGAATGGGTCGAAAATAAATATAAAGACGCCCCCTCAACTTTTAACTATGGCGACCCGAAATATCTTGCAAAATTCAGCGATTCGCATCCTAAAGTTATGGGAGACAGGATCGCCGAGTATAACTGGGATTTTTCAGGTGGGGAAAAAGCCGGGCATGCCCACGAACGATTAATAGACAGGATAAGGTCGTTTGTTGAGGATAGGGTTCTTCATTATAGAGTAGGTGAATATAAAAACTATATCCTCCTGAAAAACAGGTGACTTAGCGTACTTCATTTAATAAAATAGATTCGAACCTTTTCCACCAAGCTTCAACAGAAAAATCCTTCTCTATCCTTTTCCTTCCGGCAGAACCGATCTTCCTCCGAAGTTCGTAAGATTCAATAATGCGTGCTAACTTTTCTGTTGAACGTATCGACAAATATTTTTTCAGAACCGTCTAACATATTCCTTAGTGAAAAATTCTTTGTCACGTGTTCCTTTCCTGCCACAGCCAGTTTGTTACGATACACAGAATCAGATTTCAATTGTATCAATTTTTCAGCGATCGCCTTTGAGTCAGCCGGGGGTACCAAAGCCATCACCTCTTTGCCATCCATTATTTCATTAATGGCTGGAATATTCGTCGCGAGTACAGCTGTTCCGATGGCAAGAGCTTCAAGTACCGTATTAGGCATCCCCTCACGAAGTGAAGGATGAATAAGCAAATCTGCATCGGAAAGAATATTATTCACATCGGACCTATGTCCAACAAAGTTCACAATATCAGCAATGCCTAATCTCTCCGCTTCATCTCTAAACTTTTTTTCTTGGTCGCCTCCTCCGACTACAGCCACCAAAATATCAGTTATTTCATCTTTTATCATAGCAAGCGCTTCAAACAAATATTTGTGACCTTTAGGAATGTTGAATCTCCCCAGGATGACAGCTAAAAATTTATTCTCGTCGATATTTAACTCTTTCCTGAATCTGCCTTTCTCAACTCCGCCAGGAATCTCAACACCATTATGCACAACACGCACTTTTTCGGTTTCCAACCAGGGTAACAACTCTAAAAGATAATCAGCAAGGGCGTGTGATGGTGTGATGACCGCATCAACCAATTTGTCATAAACTATCTTGAACCGCCATTTGTTTTTAATGAGCGGAGAACCTTTTCTTATTATGATGACAGGCTTTCTTCCAAACCAGAACAGGGGGGCTAATAGACGCAGTTCCTTTTCACCCCCCGTACAAATTAGATCTATCTTTTCCCGTAGAATTATTTTTCTTAATTTCAGACTGACCAATGGATGAATATCGGAGCTAAATCGGACTTCGTAATACTTAAACGATAGATATTCGGCGGCACTGATAAACCTGCTTCCCGGTCGAGCACAATAAATAACGTTATAACCTTTCTTTTTAAGGTCTTTACCAACTTCGAACATCCACTTTTCAACGCCGCCCCACTTATGTTTTCGAAGAGATCTGATAAACAGTATGTTTTTTAGCTGTGGAACTGTTTTATTCAATTTAGCGACTCCATTACGGCGCTCCTCACCTTTTCATAAGAAGGTTCGAGGGGCATTACTATTCTATGAGGAGCGTCCGTGTATCCATACCGTTTCCAATTATCGACTATGAATATTTGAACGCAAGGGACCGCTAATGCCGCTGCCAGATGTAGAGGACCGTTATCACCTGTGATGAAGAGTTCGCATTTTGATATTAATCCTATAAGCAAGCCGAGTGGTGGGGAGCGAAAATGGATTATACCGTCTTTATTATCCAAATTCCTATTTTCGAATAATTTCGATTCATCAGGACCACTGAACAGAAGGATCACATTTCCCCTGCTACTCAGTTCATCCGCTAATTTAAGGAAATTGTCTAACTCCCAGCGCTTCCTGTATCTACCGCCAACGTGAATCCCTATTTTTCTGACCCGCTCGCCATATCCGAGGTCACCTAAAACTTTTAACGCCTCTCCTGATTCACCCTTTGTTGTATTTATACGCGGATACAGTGTTCTTTTTTTCCCTGAGATAAAATTTGCAATGTTCAGAAACAGCTGCGACTCGTGTTGATCAAAATCTATTGGAGGTATAAGTAGGTTCAGGAAACTCGAAGATTCTTTTCTATCATATCCGGCGTACACCTTACCGCCGCAAAGAGCTCCCGTAAGTATATTGTTGGTAGATAGCGATCCCATATTACCTGCGTCGATAACAAGATCATATTCCTTTTTTTTCAACTGTTTTCTAAACGATAAAAAATAATTTGGATTCAACAGAGCTTTTTTCTGGTTAAAGCATATTATCTCATCTATTTCTTTAACTCGTGTTAATATATCTCCATATTTATAGCCGGTTATAACATCTATTTTGGCACTTGAAAAGTCCTCATGAAGGGCTTTTATAAGGGGGATTAGAAAAACCAAATTTCCGATGCGGTTATCCTGCCGGACAACAGCGATATTATTCAGTTTCATGCTCCTCAAGTCCTCGACGGTGACTTTTTGGGGAGCAGATAAACCGGAAAGAACTTTAATCAGAGTTCGTTTGAATTTTCTTTCTATAGACTTTAAGAACACTAAGCGGAGAATTGCAAATTATACAATTTTGAATAGAGACCGTCTGTGCTTATAAGTTCCTTATGCGTACCCTCTTGTACTATCACTCCCTTGTCCAAAACTATTATCCTATCGGCTTTTTTGACAGTCGAAAGCCGATGAGCTATTACAAGAACAGTTCTGTTTTTCATAAGCTCCTCAATTGCTTCCTGAACTTTTTGTTCGGATTCGGTGTCAAGTGAAGAGGTAGCTTCATCAAATATTAGAATCGGAGGGTCGTTCAGAATAGCCCTCGCTATAGCAACTCTCTGCTGCTGTCCACCCGACAAACGCGTACCTCTATCTCCGATCACCGTTTCGTATCCCTTCGGGAATTCAGATATGAATTCATGGGCATGCGCCGTCTTTGCGGATCTAATAACGTCCTCAGGATTATCTTTTTTTCTACCGTACGAGATGTTGTTTAAGATACTGTCATTAAAGAGAATAACTTCTTGAGTTACATAACCGGTTATCTTCCGTAATCCTTCGATGTCTAATTCGCGTAAATTTACTCCATCAAGGAGTATCGATCCTGAAGAAGGATCGTAGAACCTCGGGATAAGGCTTGCAAGGGTAGATTTTCCTGCTCCGCTTGGCCCAACCAGAGCTACAACCTCTCCTGCTTTCAGATTGAGATTAATGTTATTTAATATCACTCCGTCTCCATAATTAAATACGACGTTCCGAAACTCGATTGAGTCGGAAATATTCTTGACAGGTATCGGATTCTCCACATTCTTTACCATAGGCACAATGTCAATTATTTCGAAAATTCTCTCTCCTGCCGACAAGCCTTCCTGTATTCGTGTATAATGACCTCCCAAAGCTTTTAAAGGCTGCATCATGCTGAATAAAGCAAATAAATAAATCATGAAGTCGTTCGCTTCTAATGAGTGATCTACTATCACCTGTTTGCCCCCAAACCATAATACGATTGTGATAGCGAGGACTCCTACGAATTCGGAGATAGGCGATGACAGTTTTCGCGATACCATTACTTTCTTCATTGTATCATGATAATCTTTTGATTCCCGTTTAAACCTTTCAGTTTCAAATTTTTCCATGGCAAAAGCTTTAACTACCCTCATACCGGATATGGTCTCCTGTATCACCGAAGTAATGTTCGCCATTTTTTTCTGTGCGAGAAGAGATTGTTTTCGAAGCAACTTTCCTATTCGGTTAACTATGAATGCGGAAACCAGTGATACAAACAATGCGATAATTGTTAACTTCCAGGCAATTATCAGGACTATGAAGAGATAGAAACTCAATAACAGCGGATCTTTGATTAAGTTTAAAAATGACGCAGCTATAGCTGTATTAACCACTTGAACGTCGTTAGTGACTCTTGAGATTAGTGTGCCCACGCGGGATTTATTGAAATAATCCATTGATAAGTTAGCAATATGCTCATAAAGTTCATTTCTTATGTCTCTTATGACGCCCTGCTCAATGATTGATGTCATATATAAGTTTACATAATATGCTATATTTTTAATCAAAAATATGATCAGTATCGCGAAGCAAATACTTAAGAGCGATTCTGTTTGAGTGTCCTTGATAATAAGATCATTCACGAAACTACTCATTTTTTCTTTAATAGTAGTTGTGAACTCGTAATCATCTACGGGTAATTCGGAAATAGTACCGGACGAAACAATTTCTTTAGCAGCTTTTTCCGGATAGAATATAAGATCGAATAGAGGACCGACCATCCAAATTGACATACTACTGAATAACGCATAAATAATAAGCGCTACAACCGCAATAGATAATTTGGGAAGATAGGGTTTTAAATATCTAAGTAATCTTAAGAATAGCTCCATAGCTCACAAGAATATTTTTTGATATGACTGTTTTGGTTTAATTAACCTGGAGAGAATGAACAACCGATAGCCTTCGGTATCATGTCCTGAAAGTAAGTTAAATTCTCTTGGTGAAATCCGAGCGGAACTTATCGTAATCAAGTATGATTAACTTCTTTCCCTTTCGGTCGATATATTCCTTTTCTGTAAATTCACTCAACATTCTGGAAATTGTTTCTCGCGAAGTACCTGACATATTTGCCATATCCTGCTGCATTGGAAGTTCTTCTATAGTGACCTGGCCCATCTTGAAAGTTCCGGACTCCTCCGCTAACCTAAGCAGTGTCATTGCAACTCTATTCTCGGCATCTGCGAGTGAGAGATACTCAATTTGTTGATCGGATTTTCTAATCCTCGCTGCCAGTTCTTCGAGCAAGGTAATTGCTATTTGCGGATTAGAGGTTAGAATATTTATAAATTCTTCTCTCTTTAGAACAAAGACCTCCGAGTCCGCTAATGCTATAACGTTAGCAGACCGGGATTCCCCATCTAATATGGACATTTCTCCGAAAAATTCACCCTCTCCTAATATTGACAGGATAACCTCTCGGCCTTCCTCGCTTAACCGTGTTATTTTAACCTTACCTTCCTTGATAATAAATAAAGAATCGCCGGGATCCTCCTCGAATAAAATAATGTTACCCTTCTTGTATGACCGGGTTTGAACATGGTTCCATATCTCTACCAATTCCCCATCGTCAAGGTCACCAAATAACGGAAGGTTTTTAAGAAGTTCGTGACTCACTTAATATTACTCCTGAAATTATTTATCATTTAAGGATGATTATCACACCTTTCAACCATGCTAAATTATCAGGATAACAGTATCATATGCAAGCAATTTGTCAGTAACATCCGGTAATTTAATGGAAAGACAATTTTTCTTACACTGAGATTTAAAACATTTATCTGGTTAATTTGTTTTTTTCATCATTATAATGCTTCTTACTCGGCAGGCTCCGTACTGCTCATTACTCATCATAAAAGGTATTGATTGACTAAAAAGCGTCCACCTGAAGCAAAAAGTGTTTGACAAACCAATCCCAGCTGCATAACTTTGTCGCCTTAAGTAAAAGGAGAGCTTAAAATAGATGAGGCAGCATAAATCACCGATTAAGAGGGTAAAAACGGATGCGAAGCGGCATTTGCGCAATATCAGCTACAAATCCATGATGAAAACATATATAAAGGGGACACTTGCTTCCACGAACAAAAAAGAAGCAGAAGTCAAATTTAGAGAAACTGTTAAGCTTATAGATAAAATCGCGTCAAAAGGCATTATTCACAAGAATAGAGCCGCAGCTCACAAATCAAAAATTGCCCTGCATTTAAATTCACTGAACTGATTTCTAAAAATAACAAAAGTTCAGACAGAACCGCGAGCCTGGTAATTCGGAGCTTCCCTTGATATGACCAGATCGTGAGGATGACTTTCTTTAATTCCCGTCGCTGTTACTTTAACAAACTTCGCGTTATTTTTCAAGGATTCAATGTTTTCGGCACCGCAATAACCCATTGCCGCGCGGACTCCGCCTATAAACTGATGAACTGAATCCCTTACCTGCCCCCTATAGGGTACACGTCCCTCGATTCCTTCCGGCACCAACTTTGCCGTTTCTTCACCTTCCTGAAAATACCTGTCACTCCCTCCGGTTTGCATAGCTCCGATTGATCCCATACCTCTATATGTCTTGAACCACCTTCCATCAAAGAGTATCATCTCTCCCGGACTCTCCTCCATACCTGCAAGGACACTCCCCATCATCACTGTAGAAGCACCCGCCGCTAAAGCCTTTGCTATATCACCGGAATATCTTATTCCGCCGTCGGCAATCAGAGGAACATCATGCTTATCAGCGGCTTTTATGCAATTGAGAATTGCGCTTAATTGCGGCATTCCCGCTCCCGTTACTACCCGTGTCGTACATGATGCTCCCGGCCCGATTCCCACCTTTACGGCATCGGCGCCATGTTCTATCAACTCCGCCGTACCCTCTTCGGTGACTACGTTTCCGGCTATAATATCCCGGTCGGGGTGAGCTTTCTTAACTTCTTTTATCAGGTTCAAAACTCCTTTGGAATGCCCGTGGGCAGAGTCGATCACGAGCACGTCAATTTGAGATGTTATCAGACTTTCTACCCGTTCCATTGCGTCTTTAGATACGCCTACCGCCGCTCCGACTCGCAATCTTCCCTGGTCGTCTTTTGCTGCGTTTGGAAACTGACGCGACTTCTCAATATCTTTCACGGTCAGTAGGCCTTTAAGCTTACCTTCTTTGCCTATCAGGGGAAGTTTCTCAATTCTGTTGTCAGCGAGTATTTTTAACGCGACTTCAAACGATGTATCGATATCCGCCGTTATCAATTTGTCTCCTGACGTCATCACATCTGAGACCGGAGTCGATAAATCTTCTACGTTCCAGAGGTCCCGGTATGTTACTATTCCAAGCAAATTGTCTTCATGTACAACCGGGAAACCCGAAATTCCCTCTGACCTAATCATTTGAAGCGCATCCCCTACGCTTTTAGACGAATCGATTGTGACCGGATCCTTAATAATGGTACTTTCCGCCCTCTTGACCCTATCAACTTCAGCCGATTGCTCCTCGATACTCTGGTTCCTGTGTAGAATGCCGATACCGCCCAGCTTAGCCATCTGAATAGCCATTTCGGAGCCGGTTACCGTATCCATTGCCGCAGAAATCAGAGGTAGAGATAGCTTCAGGTTTTTTGTCAGTCTTGTATTCAGGTCGACGTCTTTCGGCAATACTTCTGAGTGTGCCGGTATCAATAGCACGTCATCAAATGTAAGCGCTTCATAAAGAATTTTATCTTCCAAGCGGGTCACCGTGATTCAGTTGTTAAAGAAGGAGAGATCGAATAAGGATGAATTTCTAATATCATTAACCACTAATGCTAAATAAATATTAGAACAGAGTCAAGAGAATTATCGACACTCTCTTGCATTATTAATACTATGGCTCCTTTTGTCCCTTTGCCATGCCGACGACAACCCCTCCAAGCGCTATCAACGCTATCAAATTCGGGATAGTCATCATGCCGTTCAGAATATCACCCATAGCCCAGATAACTTCCGCCTCATTGAATGTTCCCGCCAGCATAAAAATGCAAAATGTCCAGCGAAATGGGACTCTGATTTTATCTCCGAAAAGATATGCGAAACATTGTTCACCATAATAGGGCCAGGCTATAAGTGAGGAATATCCGAATAATAGGGATGAAGCCGCTACGACCCACGCCCCGGTTATGCCCAATGTCGATTCGAACGAGCCGGCAGCCAGAACAGTGCTCGTACCGCCCATCGTCCAATCCGCCGATGATAGTATTACAAGCGCCGTAATAGTGTTTATGACTAAAGTATCGAGAAACACGCCTACCATGCTCACTAACCCCTGTGAACGGGGAGATGTAGTGATCGCAGCGCCATGAACTATCGGGGCGCTACCGGTACCAGCCTCGTTCGAGTAGACACCTCGCGCCACACCATACCGGACAGCCATCATTACCGAAGCGCCGGCGAATCCGCCCGAGGCGCTCCTGGCACTGAATGCGGATTCTACTATTTCCTTGAGTATGCCTAATATCTCTGATGTGTTAATAATTACGATCAGTAGTCCGGTCACTAAATATATCAATACCATTATGGGAGTTAATTTTGCGGCTATTACAACTATACTTCTAATTCCTTTTATTATCACAAGCCATGTAAGAAATGCTATCACTAACCCGCTTAAAAGCATCGGTATTTCAAAAAGTTTGTTAAGCACCAGGCTCATAGAATTAGTCTGAATTGTAGATGTTGACACTAAGGTTTTTATGCCCATAAAAAAGGCGAATATGCCTGCCAGCCAGCCCCATCCCAGCCCATATTTCATGTAATACATTGGACCCGCTAATATCGAACCGTTCTCGCTGATCTTTCTGTATTTGACACCGAGTGAGGATTCGGCGAATGAAATCGCCATACCGAAAAACGCCGATATCCACATCCAGAAAACCGCTCCGGGTCCCCCAATGGCAATCGCGGTGGCAACTCCTGCGATATTTCCGTTTCCGACCGCGCCCCCAAGCGCCATAGATAAAGCTTCATATGGAGTGATATCTCCTTTTCCACTACCTTTCAGGGCTTTATCCCTTCTGGTATTAGATGATTGTTTAAGAGCCTCGCGAAAATTTCTCAGCTGCAGAAATTTTAACCTGACAGTGAAATAAACTCCGACCCCAACCACAAAGATCAGCATATGCGGACCCCATACGAGATTTCCGATCATTTCAATTATGTCATTCAACTGATTTGCCCAATGTGGAGTTACGCAGTTCCTGAATTAATTATTAAATCCGGCTATCCATTCTAAAACAGCATCCGATGATTGTAACACTTGTGCTTCGGAAGGCAGTGATTTCAAAAATGTCTTACCGTACATTTTGTTCGTTAATCTGTTATCGAGTATGAGTATGGTTCCACGGTCTGACTTCGACCTTATCAACCTCCCGAAACCCTGCCGGAATTTAATTATCGCCTCCGGGATAGAGTAACTCGTAAAAGCGTTCTTCCCCTCGGATTTCAGCTTTTCCTCTATTGCGAGAACTATCGGTTCGGTGGGAACAAGAAAAGGTAATTTGGTTATAATCAGCAGTTCAAGTGCATCACCCTGAACGTCGATTCCCTCCCAGAATGAATCAGTGCCCAGAAGTGTACTTCCCATTTCGTTTTTCATTTTTTCCTGTAGTACAACCCGCGAGCCGTCTTTTCCCTGCCCGAGCAATGACAGACCCAGTTTTCTATAATCAGGCTCAAGCGAATCATAAAATCTGTTCATCATGCCGTAAGACGTGAAAAGAACCAACGTGCCTTTTCTATGTGTGGAATTGATTTTGCTGATTAGCTTCGCAGCTTGCTCGATAAATTCATCACTGTTTGGCGGCGGCATATACGCTGTTATTCCAATTTGCGCTTGTTCTGAATAATTAAATGGCGAACCGACTTCTTTATTTATTAATTTTTCGGGATCAGTCAACCCCACTCCCGTCCTCTCGAGAAAATAATTGAAGCTCCCTGCCACCGCAAGGGTTGCTGATGTGAATACTGCACACCTTAATCGCGAGTAAAGATGCTCATTCAACGTATCAGCCATGTTTAACGGAACGGCAAACAGTCTGACGTCCAGGCTGTCTGTCTTGGTCGGAAGTTCAACCCAGTATACATAATCTTGATCGGATGCTTCAAACAGGCGTTCTGATAGCTCTATGAAATTGACAAGTTTTTCATATTCATTCTGTATATCCGTAAAGGCTTCTTCACTGTTATTATCACTCCCCATGGGGATATCCATTATTATCTCAAGTAATTGTTTAATAAGGCTTCCCAGTATCGCTGCAGCTTGAATAAACTGCTCAACATTCTCCGATACCGAATCGAAAAATTGATCCTCATTTTTATAGCGGATTTTTGCTACATACCTGTTTCTTATTTTGGGGACCCATTCCGGCAATTTATTCAGATTCGAAAACAATTCGGTTGCTGCCGATTCCGTTTTATCCGTCTGATCGATCACTTTCTCGATAATCCGAAGTATTGTATCCATTTTGTCCAAGCTTTTCACGCTTTGGACAATACGCAATAGCCTGTCTATCACTCCTCCGCCAACGGAGTCATTTTCGTGAATACCGGAAAGAATCCTTTTTATCTTCCATACTGATAATTCCTCCCCGAGAAACTGCCACGCATCCTTTTCTAAGTTGTGCGCCTCATCGATAACGAGGTTTTGATAGTCGTTCAGAACCTGATTGTTTGATGCAGCATCAGAAAGTAGGAGTGAGTGATTTACGACAATGATATCCGCTGTTGCCGCAGCATCCCTGACATTTCCAAGAAAACATCCGTTATACTGCTTGCACTTCATCTTACCGCACTTCCCTGACTCGGCGGAGATTTTATTCCACAATGAATAAGAACGATTACGATTAAAGCCATGATTTTCTTCTATATCGCCTGTCTTGGTATGGTTGATCCAGGTAACTATAGGCGCTATTCCGATTCTTTCCTCCTCTGTAAGCCAATTGCCGGGATCCATGATTGCCTGATAATATTTGGTCAGACAAAGATAGTTATTTCGTCCCTTTAGCAACACAGCTTTGAAAGGAATTGGAAGTGATCTGTGCAAAAACGGTATGTCCTTATTGAATAATTGATCTTGAAGATTCTTAGTTCGCGTTGATATTACTACCCTTTGTCCGGCAGGCCGATTGTTCCACGCCCACATTATTGAAGGCACCAAATAAGCCAGCGTTTTTCCGACTCCGGTGCCGGCTTCAATGGCAAGCATATGTCCTGCGTTAAATGCTTCGGCTATCGTAAACGCCATATCTTCTTGTTGAGGTCTCTCTTCATATTCCTTCAAATTAAGGGATATTTCCCCGTTAACCTGAAATATCGCTTTAACTTCTTTCGGGTTTATATACTCTAATTTAGGCGCGGCATCCAGCTGTACAGTTGTTGTTTTTCCTATTACGTTGCTTCTCATGCTCTTTACGTCATTTGGAAGCTGTTCCAATCCTTCACTGATCTCTCCGTCATTCAATAAGCCCGACAGCGCATATAATAATTTCTTCGATGAATTATTTGTTCCTTCGAATAAACTGTGGAGAGTACTTATAGTCTTATAACTCGTCTCAAGCATTCTTTCTACTATCTTCAGGAATAAATATCCAGCCCTTTCGGCGTCGGAACTGGCTCTGTGGGCGTCAGATTCGTCAAACCCGAAATATTCGGCTAACGTCACCAATTTATGATTATTTACCCACCAGTAAAATATCCTCGAGAGCAGTGCGGTGTCGTAAACGTCGTTTTTGAAGTACGATTGCGGTTTTTCAGACCTTCCGGATGATTCTGCATCAGCCTTAGCAGCCCAGGTTCTAAGAAATTTCATGTCGAAAGGAGAGTTATGAGCTACTAAGGGCATATCTCCGCAGAATTCGATAAAATCTGATATCACTTCAATATAGTCGGGTGCGTCGGCAACATCATGGTCTGATATACCGGTCAGTTTTGTAATAAACGTAGGAATTTTTATCGAAGGACGAACAAATGATTCAAAACTTTCACCGGGCTCGCAGTCGTGAAATTTTGTCGCTCCGATCTCGATTATCTGATCTTTGGAGGCATTCAGCCCGGTAGTTTCGATGTCGAGCGCTACAAAATCCGATAATCCAAGTTTACGAATTATCTCAGGATCAGGCATCAATCGAAGTTAATTTTTACCCGATGAAACGGATAATAAGAAACATAGAGGGGATATATCACCACCACCGTTATTAAATGGAGGTAAATGCTCTGGCAACGTCAAACAGTAATTTTGGATGTCTAATTAAAGCTGATTTGAATATTTTTCCTAAAGATCTCTTTTCTTCGGGAATCTCACTTATTATATCAGCTGTACGGTTTAAATCATCATCCGTCAACTTCATTATGGCAGATTTAATCCGGTACATTCTCTCGTAACTCTTTCCAAGCAACTTATGCCATTCCTTTTCATAGGAGCTGAGAAATTTATAAGAATAATTACTTTTATTTACAGCTTCGACGGCTTTCATCCCTGCGAGCCTCCCACCCTGCATCCCGGAGACTATGCCTGCGCCTGAAACAGGATTGACCATATGAGCCGCGTCCCCTGTAATCATTATGTTATCAGCTGCAATTTTCGGAAGTGTATGAGCGCACGGCACTCCTCCTACAACGGTTGTTAAAACAGCTGCATCCGGGAAATGTTTTTCCATGAAATCGTCAAGATACCGTCGCGCGGATTTGTGTTTGTGGTTTGGACCGGAAACTCCGAGTCCGATGTTTGCAAACCTGTCTCCCTTTGGGAATACCCATAAATAACCGCCGGGCGCGACTTCAGACCCGAGATAAAAATCGAGTCGATTACTATTACAGTCAACGTTCGCCACCGAAATCTGAATAGCGGCTTCCATGTCTTTTAGTTTGATAGTTGTTTTAAGTCCTGCCCATCTCCCGACTCTCGATTCGACTCCATCGGCAGCAATAACGATCTTGCATCTCAGTTCGATATCATCGGATAAATACTTCACTTTTACACCTTTGATCTCATCGCCTTCCTTGATAAGGTCATACACGTAAGCTTTCGTCATAATGGAAGCGCCTTTATCTCCAGCGATTTGTGCCAATTCATAGTCGAACAGCCTTCGTTCGAGAATGTATCCTCCTTCCGAAAGGTTTGCAACAAGTACGTGTTTACCAGAGGGGGCAGTCAATCTGAATGAGTCAATTTTAGATGCAATCCACTTCGGGTTGGGTTCTATAAATCTTGCAATACCCTCCGCTCCTACAGCTTCTCCGCATCGTACGGGCATTCCGATGTCCCGATCTTTCTCAAGCATTAGAACGGAAGCGCCGCCTTCCGCTACAAAACGGGCGGCGGTACTCCCAGCGGGTCCACCACCTACCACGATCACATCATATTCATCCTTCATGCCGAGATCATTTCACCATCTGCCTTATGCAAAACTTCAATAGGGCAGATCCATATGCAAAGGTCGCAGTCTATGCATCTGTCATGCAGTATATCTATCCTTGCTTCAAACAACTCGATAGCGTCTACCGGACATACAGCCACGCATGTACCGCAAAAATCACATTTATTTTCTTCTACTGTTATCATTTAATCTTTCTTATTTATTATACTTTGTAAGAAGTATTTGTGTATATGAATATAACGATTCTGAATCGTACTTTCAATTTATAACAAGGGGACTATTTATCTCAGAATGGCTTCTTCGTCTGAATTACGCTTCGATCGACTCCTTTACAACCCTCTCTTCGATGGCTATAGGGTATTCCCCGCTAAAACACGCAGTGCAGAAATCTGAAGGGTCTTTTCCTGTGGCCTCAAGCATCCCCTCGATAGAGAGGTAGTACAGGGAATCGGCTCCTAAGTATTTTCTTATTTCTTCGGTACTCATTTTACCTGCGATAAGCTCTTCCGGTGTAGGGAAATCCATCCCATAAAAACAAGGATGCCTAATGGGAGGGCTCGATATTCGTATATGCACCTCCTTACAGCCTGCTTTCTTGAGGAGGCGTGTGAGCTTTTTAAGAGTTGTTCCCCGGACTATCGAATCATCTACTATTATTACCTTTTTACCCTTAAGTACTCCGCCGACAGTATTAAACTTTATTTTGACTCCAAAATCTCTTTGAGATTGCCGTGGATTGATGAACGTTCTTCCGACGTAATGATTCCTTATCAAACCGATCTCAAATTTTTTGCCCGATTGTAACGCATATCCAAGCGCTGCCGTATTACTGCTGTCAGGTACTGCTATAACTATGTCCGCATCCTCCACGTCGGCTTCCTCAGCAAGTTTCTTCCCGAGATTTCTTCTTGTTTTATCAACGAACTCTCCGAATACCCGGCTATCGGGTCTTGAAAAATACACATACTCGAAAATACAGTAGCTTGGATTCTTCTCGCCCTTATACGAGTGTAACCCGTCTTTATCTGCGACCAGTATTTCCCCGGGCTCAACGTCTCTCAGGTACTCAGCCTCTACAAGATCAAAGGCGCACGATTCGGAGGCAAATATATAAGAATCGCCGAGTTGCCCTACACAAAGGGGTCTAAACCCTTGAGAATCCCTTACCGCAATCAGCTCACTGTCAGTCATCAGCACCAGGGAATATGCGCCTTTGACCTTTGCGAGGGCGTCCTTGATTTTTTCCACCAGCGTCGTTGATTTGCTTTTAGCAATCAAATGAACGATAAGCTCGGTATCTGTCGTGGTCTGAAATATAGTTCCCTCCTCCATAAGTTCCCGGCGAATCGGCGTAGTGTTTACCAAATTACCGTTATGTGAGATTGCTATCCGGAAGTCCTGTAAATTGAACTGCAATGGTTGAATGTTAGCAATCTTGGACGCGCCTGTCGTGGAATACCTGTTATGTCCAATGGCTATGTGACCCTTGAGCTGATCCAGTGTGCTCGGTTCCGAAAAGATGTCCGCCACAAGACCCATACCCAGATGCTTGTACGCTAATTTCCCGTCGGTAGAAACAATACCGGAAGATTCCTGCCCTCTGTGTTGAAGGGCAAAGAGCCCGTGATATGTTAGGGTAGCAGCCTCAGGATGACCATAAATACCGAATACTCCGCACTTTTCGTTAATGCTTTTTGACTGTGACATTACTTATCCTTTCTTACCAACCTTATATGGTTCGAATATATCCATCCCTTTCCACCCTGATAGACCTCCACTCTATATACTCCCGGTTCTGACACTTTTCTTGAAGCCGAGTCGCTGTATATTCTTCCCCCTCTTTTTCCGTTATATACAAACCGGATAACCGCCTTGTGAGGAATAGTTACGAATAGATGAGCGCTCTCCTCCGAGATCGTCGCTGATTGACCCATAGTATAGCTTTTTCCATCTACCTCTGCCCAGAACCGAAATCCCCGGGCATCGCCGAGTTTGAAATTACTTATAAAACATCTCCCGCTTCGGATTGCGTTAATTACTCTGTTTTTAGTGTCTATAAAATGGTCACCGTCATCTATGGGTTCATAAAACAACAGATGAGTTCTTATTGTGTTGAAAAGAACTTTATACGGGAATACTTTGACTTTGATTCCGATACGTAGTTTGTGAATATGCTGATGGGCGTCGACTCCTCCAATCCCGCTGACTCTCCTCGATAAATTCAGTGAGTCCCATTTTTCCAGAATTCTGTCCGTAGGGGTTATTATCGAGGAGCGCGGATGAAGCCATCTCCAGAGTTTATTCCATTTGGTCAGACCTTCCATCCAATGCGACATCTGATTCCATATCTCTATGCAGTCAAATCCGTCCAACTCCCAGTGTGTCCATGGATAAGGCGGATATGAATCGAGGTGGCTGCGGATTTCATCGGGATGAGCGATTATTCCGAGCGCGCCTTTTTCAGAAGCATGTTTAACGTATTCACTGACCGTGTAATCCTTGGGCATGACGCTGTCCATTCCGAATATCATATAGTGATTTTCGTCGTTCTCATCGTTATGCTCATAGCCGAATATCGTTAACAGTCCGTTATTCCATCCCTCATATCCATCCTCAA
Organism: Fidelibacterota bacterium; assembly: GCA_022563775.1. Next base: position 18,149 of record JADFMS010000012.1, read on the forward strand.
TCGGTTTTAACGTAAAATGATCTGTGAACATCAGATAATCGAGTCCGGCAGACTTTCCATCCCGGATGATATCCTCTATCTTACCCGTACCATCAGAATAGACCGAATGCATATGGATACATCCGACAATTTCATGTAAGTCAGTCATGAGGAATTATTTACTCTGTATCCTTTCGAATCGCTGTTAAAACTATCTATAAAAAAATTCTTCTCTCTGAATTCAATACTCACATTCGATTTTTGTGATTTACTGAAATTCCCTCCCTAAAAACACCGCGATCAGTATCGTGCCTACCGCTATAGGAGCCAAGTATCTTATCAATATCTCCCAGACTGAATAGTTGAAGAACGTTTTTTCTTCAGATTTTAACTCTTCGATCTTGAGAGCCCGTGTTAATTTCCATCCCGCGAATATCGCTATAAAAAACCCTCCTATCGGTAACAGATAATTTGAAGCGAGATAATCGAAAGTGTTAAAAAACCCATATGTCGTTTCTCTTCCCCAGATATTAAAATCAGAAAGCCAACTCACGCCGCCGTTGGATAGAGCAGAAAATGAGCCGAATATAAATATGGCAGTACCGGTAATTATTGTGGCTTTTTTTCGTTTCCATTTCATTTCATCTATCATATATGATGCCACTACTTCAAGCAGTGAGATCGCTGATGTGAGAGCTGCAAAAGCAACCAGAGTAAAAAACAGTACTGAAAAGATCGACCCGCCCGGTAGTTTCATGAATACGACAGGCAGGGTCGTGAACAATATTCCCGCACTCTTAGTCAGGTTCAAGGTCAAAAGTCATTATTATCGGAAATATCATCAAACACGCCAATATGGCGATTAAAGTATCAAGCAATGTTACCGTGAGTGCGGCATTAGGGATCGAATCTTCTTTACTCATGTACGAACCGTAAGTTATCATCGCTCCCATTCCAAGACTCAACGAAAAGAATGCGTGACCGAGCGCTTCAAGAAAACCGGCGCCGGAGAGTTCAGAAAAATTAGGCCGAAAGAGAAATTTCACTGCTCTTCCTGCACCTTCAGTGCTAAGAGCCATGACTACAAGCACCAGAATAATTATAAATAAAAGAGGCATCAGTATTCGCGCCGCTCTTTCAAGACCTCTGCTCACGCCGCCTGTAACCACAAAGATTGTTATTCCCATGAACAAGGCATGCCAGAACAGCTGTCTTGACGGGTTTGATATGAAATCAACGAACTGCTGGGTTACCTGATCGTTGGTCTGATTTTCGAATGCGCCTGTAAGTGATTTCAACACATATTCCATCGTCCAGCCGGCTACAACACTGTAATAGGAAAGTATAATGAAGCCGGTAGAAACTCCGAGCCATCCGAGCCAGGACCATCTCTTACCGCCGAGAGCTTTCATTGCTCCCACCGGACTCAATTGGGTCTTTCGCCCGATTATGATCTCAGCGATCATGATCGGAAGACCTATAGTAAGTATGGCTAAAAGGTAAGTCAGGACAAATGCTCCACCGTCATTAGTATAGGTCATATAGGGGAACTTCCATATGTTTCCGAGACCTATCGCGGAACCTGCCGCCGCCAAAATGAATCCGATCTTAGAACTCCATTTTCCTCTTCCCGTTGTGGTTGAATTCATACCCATCCCTGTAATGTTAAAAGTCCATATTTATTTGCAACATCAGCGAGTTTTTGTCCACGCCGCTGCCTACCTCAACCGATATGTCGCTATTTACGTTTAATCCGTAAAGATGCGCATCGACAAAAGCATCACCGATCGCAAGTAAGTATCCGGCTGTAAATAACCATCCCCATCCATTTCGTGCGTATTCCTTATCTTCTATTAAAGAAATCGAGGCCTGACCCATCCGAAGTTTCTTTAATTCATCATTCAACTCAATATACTTGATTGCAAAATAAACTTCTCCTCCCATATAAACGAGAGCTTTCAGAAACTTGTGATTGTATGCTTGTCCCCAGCCGGGTAGAATCGCGGAACGGATCATAGCGCCCTTCGGAGATTTATATTGTATGGAAAGTGTGTCCGAAACTGAATACTCATGCTTCTGGTATCTTAAAAAGTTTTGCGCTTTTATCGTTTCAGGCAGGACGCACAAAAATATCATGGAGATATATATTATCAAAGATCGCAAAATCAGCTAATTCCCTATTACCCGCAATGCACCCTTTAATATAGATGCTTCAACATATTTTGAATTCATTGAAACCACCTCTCCATCAACATGCAGCGGCATCGGGAATTCACTCTCAATCGTTATTTTATCACTTCGGATGGTTTCCACTTCATCCAATTTGTTCAATTTTCCGTTTAGTGCACTCGAAATGTTCAGGAGCAGTTTTAAATATCCTATTTCACGGATAAAGGTAACGTCGAAGAGACCATCGTCATTAATTGCTTCGGGCGCCACTATAAACCCGCCTCCCTCACGTTTTGAATTGCATATCGCCACCATGAAAATCTTTTCTTCGATTAGTTTGTCGTTGATAACGATCTTCATCGGAATCGCTTCATAACGAACAGCAGATTTTACAACGCCCCAAATATAGACTGAGAGGCCTCTCAAGTATTTAATTTGAGTTACACTGTTGCTAACTAAAGCGTTGAATCCCACGCCTGCCGTGTTAAGACTTATTCTGTCGTTCACCTTGATCACATCTATAGTTCGAACGCTTCCCTTCAATAACAGATCTACTGCCGCATTTACTTTGGACGGAATCTTGAGCTCTTTTGCGAAATCATTTCCGGATCCGAGAGGTATGACGCAAAAAATAGAATCGCTTTCGACAAGCCCCTCACCGACCTCATTTATCGTTCCGTCTCCACCAACCGCCACTATCTTCTCAAATTTCCCTGATGCCTCGCGGGCTATTCCGACCGCCTCGCGCGGTGCGTTAGTTAACTCATAATCGAAATCAACATTTCTTTTTTTTAATTCGGCAATGACTGATTGACTCTTTTTAGAAGCCGATCCCTTCCCTGCGTTAGGATTGATGATTAGTTTGATACTCAATAACTGATCTTACTCTGTTTCCGCAATACATTCGATTTCGATTTCTACGTTTAGCGGCAATTTGGATACTTCTACCGCTGCCCTCGAAGGTGGGTCCGACTTAAAGAACTCGGCATAGACCTCGTTCACTATCGGAAAGTTTGTAAGATCGGTCATATAAACGTTTGTCTTAATAACATTTTCGGCAGACATACCCGAAGCGTCAAGGATAGCCATAATATTATTCAAGACACGGCGAGTCTGCTCCCTAAAATCACCACTGATAATTTCACCGGTTTCGGGATCAAGTGGTATTTGACCTGATACAAAAAGAAAATTACCGCTTTTTACAGCCTGGCTATAGGCTCCCACCGGCTTAGGTGCACCTGATGTTGTTATAACCTCCTTAGTCATTAATTTTCCTTCTTCAATCAGAATATGTGTTAACTTCCATTACTATTTAAAGTCTCGTGTGAGAATACACTTTTAATATAAGAAATATATAGTGCTGATAATAATGGAATCTTTTCCACTTTCCATGAGAGTTATATATATTTAACGTTTGATTAAGGAAGAGATTTGACTACTGACAAAACAGAACCGAATCTTATATCTTTTTTTGAGAATCCCGGAACTCTCAAAAAAAATCTTTCTAATATTGAAAAATCGCTGAGCATACTTATTGATCAGAAACTTCTCGTTCAACTAATAAAGGATAATCCGGCTCCGGACCAGGCAATTAATTTTCTTGAAAGATATATAAACCTCAACAAGAAGCGTACCGATCTATCAAATCTGTTTTACGAACCCGGTCTCGAGTCTTTGCTGACATTATCTGGCCATAGTGAGTATTACGCCGGAGTTTTGTTACGAAGACCGGACCTCTTTGAATACCTGAATCCTGATAATAATTCAGCTCAAAATCTTGATATTGGGGATAGTGCGTTAGAAGATATCGGTAGCTCAACCATTCCTTTAGATGACCGGCTGCACCAATTGCGTTTATATAAAGAAAAGGCGTTTTTTCAAATCGGCGCAAGGAATATTCTCGGTTACGCTGATCTCGAAACGACCATGACCGATCTTTCTAATCTTGCAGATTTCATCATTCATAAATCGCTTGACATCGCTATATCGACGCTTAATCATAAGTCTAATATACAAAAGAGCACGTTTTGCGTTATCAGCGTCGGAAAGCTCGGCGGAAAGGAGCTGAATTACAGTTCTGATATCGACTTACTGTTCGTTTATAATAATGGAAAATCAAGCAGCGACAATGTGAATAAATCAATTCAATTCTCCTATTATTCGGAAATCGCGTCAAAACTCTCCTCCATCCTTTCGGACAAAACCGATGACCTTCAGATGTACCGAGTGGATTTGCGATTACGCCCGGATGGAGAAGCGGGGCCAATCGTAAGGGACTTAGCCGGTTACCTTCGCTATTATGAGCGCAGCGGTCACACGTGGGAACGGCAGATGCTGATAAAAGCGCGCATCAGCGCCGGGGATATTAATACGGGATCTGAATTTATACGACGTGTAAAACCGTGGATCTATTCACCTGATTCAGGCATCTCATATATCAGAAATATTTATCGAGTCAAATTGAGGAGTGAAAGAAAATATCGATCACGAAATAACATCAAGCTGAGCCCCGGAGGCATAAGAGACATTGAATCGGTCTGTCAAACTCTCCAGCATCTGTTCGGCAGTTCCGTTCCGGAGCTTCAAGGAATAGGTACTTTAGAATCTCTTAACCAGTTGAAATTAAACGGTAAACTTTCGTCCGGAGAATCCGATACATTACAAGAAGCGTATCGTTTTTTCCGGAAGGTGGAACATGCTCTTCAGTATGCCCATAACCGTCAAGTCCATACGCTTCCGGTAAAGAACAGCAGCGTTCTCCATTTGGCGAAAAGGTTATCACACTCGTCGGCAAGCGAATTGATGAATAAAATTACCGAATATCGGAAGTCGGTAAGGCAAATATTTGAAAATTTATTTATCTCAGAAGTAAACGAAATAGACGTCGATTTGATATTCGATTCCAATTCTGATAACAAAGAAGCGTTGACTGTTATGAAACAATTGGGATTCAAAAACACTCAGAATTCGCTTAAAAATGTTCAGTTTTTATGCAACGGTCATCCTCCACATCTCTTATCAGAATCGATCAAGAACAAATTTATCGACCTCTGGAACGTCTTCTATCATAATTTAAGCAGATCGCCCGATATGGATCTCACATTAAATAACCTTGAAAAGATTGTTCATTCATATAACGCACCGGGCACCTTATATGAATTATTCTTACAACAGCCGGATCTTCTTAAACTATTGATCTTTCTGGCTGGCAGCTCATCTAACGCATCAGATCTATTATCCGCAAATCCTGAACTCATAGACGGCGTTTTTCAACCGGATCTTCCTCTTGATGCTTCAAAGTTAAAGAATATGTTTAAGTATGAAATTGAAAAGAATTTGAACGTCGTTGAATTCAAAAAGGCAGAATTGTTTTTCTTTCTTAAATGGCAGATCACAATATACTTATGGTATTTTCTCGGAGACAGCCATATTAACACAGTTGAAACAGCTTTGACTGATTTAGCTGATGTTATACTTAAAGAATCAGTTGAGAAATTATACTATACCAATGAAATAAATGTACCCTTAACCCTATTTACCTTAGGTAAACATGGAAGTAAAGAAATTGGTTTTTCGAGCGACCTTGATCTCATCTTTGTTCTCTCTCCCCCAAATAGGCAGAAAATAAGCGCAAAGGATATAGAACTCGGTACCAGGTTCATCCAGCTGTTTAATCAATTGGTCGCCGGGCATGACGAATCATTTCCGATCTACAAATTGGATTACCGTGTTAGACCTGAAGGCAAAAACGCTGTATTATTGACTACCCTCCCTGAGTTAACCGATTACTTGAAGAGTAGAGCGTTGTTCTGGGAAGTGATGGCTTTTTCAAAAATAAGACAAATCTGGAATAGCGGCAATTCTATCACTGATGCCGAAGAGATTATTAAAAGTTCAGTCAATGCCCGAAAGCTGACACGCAAGGATTACAGGGAGTTTATGAGGATTACTCTAAGAACACGGAAGGAAAAAACATCTCCGGATGATTTTAACCTGAAGTGGTCCGAAGGCGGGATAGCCGATATTGAAAATTCAGTTCTGTTATCTGCTATCCATTATTCATCCGCTTCAGCATTGAACACTCCACCAAAGGGTACTATTAATACTATTAAATTTCTCAACGAACAAAATGTTATTTCACAATCACAGTCGGCGTTATTAGAGGAAGCGTATAAGTTTTATAGAATTGTTGAGCAGCATCTGTTTATGTCTCTAAATATAAAGGACAGTAAATTTCCAATCGATCAGGAGAAAAGGCATTATATCAGCAAAGTTATCGGATTAGATAACTGGTATGAACTAAACGATTTATTGGAGGGTTACAGTTCTTCAGTTAAATCTGTTGTAGAAGCTTTGTTGCTTAACGTTGAGAAGTCTCTTAAGAGAGCTGAGTCGTAGTCCGGACTGCATCAGAAATGGCTTTCCGGATCGAATTTTCAGACACATCAACTCCTATCTTTTTCCCATTTGCATCTAATACGTAAAAAGAATCAATCAATCCATCAACTTTGGTTGATATTTTCGCAGTGTATATCATTATATTCAATTCTGATAACGCTCTCGTAATAGAGTATAACAATCCCGGCGAATCGCTTCCGGTAATGTCAATTATTGAATAATTTTCAGACTCGTCGAAATCTAAATAGAGTGGGATTTCGCGATGTTTCTTCGCCTTCCATTTCCATCGCTTCTTGTGCTGCTTTAGCAAATCATCTATACTTATGTGATTTTTCAATACGTTAGTCAAATCGAGTTGAATGTTCAGTATAACATCATCCGAAAGTGGACCGCCGTCACCTAAATTGATAACGCGAAAATTATCTATAATTAGTTTATCCTTCCGTGTAAATACTTTCGCTTCAAAGATACTTGCATTGTTCACTGAAAAAACACCGCAGATATCTGAAAGTAGATATTTCCTATCTGCAGTGATAACAGTGATCTCGCTGAAATTGAATAATCCTTTGCTTTCAATTACGACCATTTCTTTTTCGACCCTATTCGCCATATCAATATGATTGGCAATCTGCCTGCTGTCAAATTCCAGTTGATAAGATGGAGGCAATAGGCTTAGTAAGTCAGAAAAACTTTTCTTATCAACATCATCTTCCAATTCTTCCAACAACCCGCGGCTTACCTCTTCGATTTCTATCTGAATATGTCCATCAATATGATTTTTTGCCCTTCCATAAAGTTCGCTTAACAGCGATCGCTTCCACTCGGACCACACAACCGGGTTGACCGCATAAAGGTCCGCATACGTCAATAGATAGAGAGCGTCGAGTGTTTCGTGGTCGATTATTTTGCTTACAAACTTCTCGATAGTTTCCGGAAGGACTAAGTCCCGACGGAAGGCGGTTTGCTCCATCAGCAAATGGTGTTTAATAAGCCTCGTAATCAGTTCTTTGTTTCCATCGTATTTTATTTTTTCCAATATTTGCCCTGTAATGACAGCGCCTTCGACCTGATGGGTTGACTCGGTTTTTTCGTGAGGTTTGGCAATGTCATGGAATAGCAGTGCAAGTAATAATTCCTGCTTTCTCTCTAATCTATTCATTACGTCATGCAGCTCTCCGACACTATCGAGTGAAGCGACTTTCTCCAGAATCTCAAGAGCTCTCATGGTGTGTTCATCGGTTGTATAATAGTGGTACCTGCTTTTCGGAGCATGGCAGTAAATATCATTCAGTTCGGGAATCAACAGATTCATTACACCTGTTTCAAAAAGATTTCTCAATGTGGGCGCCAGATTATTCAGATCCGTGAATAGCTCTATAAATATTGATCTCGATTTGGCCAAATCCGACGACGATGGCTTGTACTCCAAAAGCCGTGATTCTATTTCGTAGAGAAGCCCTGAAGAGGGTCGTAGAGAGTTTATTTTTGAGTACTGAAATATTTCCATTATCTCCGTCATACTTGCGCTGAACTTGGCGCTACTCTCTTTCGGCAAATACAGTCTGGTACCGTCGGAATAAATTTGGTTTAATTCATTTACGGGCTTCCCCGGAGATTTTTTTGAGGTAATTTTTGCGTCCCTTATTTCTTCTTCCGCGTGCCTCAAAGCGTTAGAGATATATCTTGCGGATTTATAATAGTTTCTCAAGAACCGATGTATTCCATTCCCCGTGTCATCTACGATCAAATTCTCCACGACACTGTCGCGGACGTCGAAGGCGAGGAGATCATTTTTCACACTCTTCTGATAGTGTATCTCGTGTCTTATTCGAAGCATCAAGTCGTTTGATTCAATTAATCTTTTGGTTAGATACGGATTCCAATTTCTGACTTTTGATATTTCGTTCAGATGAGAATCTACCCTCGAATAAACCTTTTCGTGTTTGACCGACGGAAGCATCGAACGATTCATATTGAGCCAGATAAGAGAATGGACGTCCCTCAAGCCTCCGGCGCTCTCTTTAACGTTTGGTTCAAGCATGCGGCTTGTCGCTCCGTACTTCAAGTGTCTTCGGTTTATTTCTTCGAGTTTACCATCCATGAATTTCTCGAATCCGATCGAAAATACTTTTTCATAAAGCTCCGTATGTAGATCTTTTAATATTTCTTTGTCGCCGTGCAATATCCTTAAGTCCAATAGAGATGAAAAAAAATGAATATCCGCGTGCGCTTTTTCGGTTATTTCTTCCCTGGTCAGATACAGACTGGAGACAGACCATCCCAAATCCCATAAAGTTCGGATAATACTTTTTACTGAGTCTTCCGATAATTCGGTGTTCTGAGAATGTACTATCAGCAAGTCAAGATCCGAATATGGTGAAAGCTGACATCTTCCGTATCCGCCGATAGCGGCTATAATTGAGTCGCCGATATCCTCTGCTTTAATTAGATCCCTTAGGCAAACATCAGCTAAATCGGTCAATGCGATTGAAGTCTCATTACCTGTACTTCCCCGGGAATGAGTTTTTTTTATCTCGAGCCTACTTTGTTCTAAAGATTTGGAGTACTTTTCTAATAGATCGTTCATGTTTGACACTGAAGTCTTACTCGATACTTATTAGTAATATAAAACGGGGAAGGATATGATGTAATACTTTAAGTCAAACTCAGAGTTTATTCGGTAAATCTAATAACGGTAAGCCGGTTCCTATATTAAGCCTTTCTATTCTAATATCGGAATCAATAATAGAAAATTCTCCCGTCGCTGAGATTATTCCCTCAAAAAGATGTCCTCCGCGCGTTTCCATTTCGCGATTTGATACTACTGCGTGAAGGTGGGTAATAGGCTCCGAACCTTTATAAGCAATGTTGCCCACGCAGGAGACAAGCTCTACTTCTTCTGAATACTCCTTCCTTTGGTACTCTTCCTTGTGGATGTCATAGTATCCAAGTACGTAAGAGGACAATGCTCCTATACCGACCACCGTACCCCCTTTTATACCGGCATGCTCAATAAACTTTCTCAAAGACCGATGTATCTCCTCACCCTTCTCTAATCGAAGCTGGTAACCATATTTGACAGGTTGGTAGTCGAATTTATTCTCCCACAGCGTCCCATGTAATACGCAATTGTCTGACAGCTTTGGCTTCGTCCAATCTCCGCACAGGGGTGTTATACGGCGCTTTCTTCAACATTTCGGGATCAGTGTCGATTTCTTCATCTATTTGCTTCATGATATTAACGAAATTTTCGATTGACGACTTCGATTCCGATTCAGTCGGCTCTATCATCAAAGCCTCTTTAACTATCAGCGGAAAGTATACTGTCGGCGCATGTACTCCGAAATCAAGCAGCCGTTTTACAATATCACCGGCTTTGACACCGCGATTTTTTTGTTCAGAAGCGCTTATCACAAGCTCATGCATACAGTGTTGAGAGAAGGGAACCGAATATTTATCGCTGATGAGCGCCTTGAGATAATTGGCGTTTATTATAGCATTCTTCGATACCGCTTTAAATCCATCGTATCCGAGTAGTTTTATATATGCGTAGGCTCGTACCAGAACACCGAAATTCCCATAGAAGCCATGCACACGCCCAATCGAATCGGGAAAATCATAATCTAAACTGTACTTTCCATTTTGTAATCGTACCCGTGGAACAGGAAGATATTTGGCGAGACTATTCACAACTCCCAGAGGACCTGATCCCGGACCTCCCCCGCCGTGAGGAGTGCTGAAGGTCTTATGCAAATTCAGATGCGTTATGTCAAACCCCATATCGGACGGTTTGAGAGATGCTGCCAGAGCGTTAAAGTTGGCGCCGTCGAGATAAAGAAGCGCGCCTGCATCATGTATCATTTTAGACACTTCCAATATTCGTTCCTCAAATAAGCCGAGAGTATTAGGATTCGTAATCATCATTCCGGCAACTTCTTCATCGAGCTTAGAGGATAAATCATCAACGTCGACAAGCCCGCGTTCATCGGACACTACCGGAACAGATTCATACCCGCTTATTACAACACTTGCCGGGTTCGTTCCATGAGCGGAATCAGGGATAAGTACTTTTTTTCTCGGGTTCCCATTTGCTGAATGGTACTTTCGCATTATCATAATTCCTGTCAACTCGCCCTGAGAACCGGCGGCAGGCTGGAGCGTGAACGCATCCATTCCTGTCAAGGTGCATAAGCTTTTTTCGAGGTCGTAAAGTAATTTAAGCCCGTTTTGTATCGAACTCTCATGCTGGTGCGGATGGATTGCAGAAAATCCTGGTAATCGAGAAACAGTTTCATTGAGTTTCGGATTATATTTCATCGTGCATGAGCCCAGGGGATAGAACCCTTTATCAATATGGTGGTTACTGATGCTCATGTTTATGAAGTGCCTGGCGATTTCCGGTTCGCTTAGCTCCGGAAGCGCCGGCTTCGAATCGGAGATATACTTTACCGGTATCAGTTCTGACAGTTCTTTCTCTTCCACGTCGAGCTCAGGCAATGAATAACCTATTCTGCCCTCAACACTCAACTCGTTCAATAACTTTTCCACAGAAAATATTCCCCTATACTTTTTCTTTTAGAAATGATTCCAGAACCGACGCTGACTTTTCAATCGCTTCCTTTAACAATTCCGGGTTTTTACCTCCGGCGGTAGCCATATGATCGCTGCCTCCTCCGCCTCCACCTATAATTTTGCCCAATGATGTTACTATATCTTTTGAGCTCAGACCAGAGTCAATAAGGTCTTTCGTCATGACTGTAATTAAGGACGCTTTGTTATCAATCTTTGCACCCAATACTCCTACACCGCTCTTCAACTTATCCCTGAGCACATCCCCTATACTTTTCATTTCATCAACAGAAGACGAATCAATAATTTTTGCCACCAGAGTAACGCCCTGAATCTCGCTCGCCCCAGAAATCCATGAATCTATTTCAGACAAATAAGAGGATACTTCTTTTTCTTTCAGCTTCTTTTCCAGCTGTTTTTTAGAATCTGATAAATTCCTGATTCTTTCAGCTAGTTCGCTTCCACTTGTAGAGAGCTCTCCCTCAATTTCAGAAAGCACATTCATATTTTCCTGAGTATATTTGAAAGCTTCCTCTCCCGTTACCGCTTCGATTCTGCGAATACCCGATGATATACTTGTTTCCTGGGTTATCAGGAACATTCCGATATCACCCGTTCTTCCAACGTGCGTTCCACCGCACAGTTCTTTGCTGAAGTCGCCGATTTCCACCATTCGTACTTCGTCTCCATACTTTTCTCCGAACAGCGCCATTGCTCCTGATTTCTTTGCGTCCTCAAAATTTGTGATTTTGGTCTTTACTTGAATGTTCTCACGAATTTTACGGTTAACGAGACTCTCAATTTCATTTAACAGACTTCTCGATGGTTTTTCAAAATGCGTATAGTCGAATCGCAGTCGGTCAGGGGCTACGTGTGAACCGGCTTGTTGGACATGAGTACCCAATATTTTTCTAAGCGCCGCATGCATCAGGTGAGTGGAAGTATGGTTTGGCAGTATATTTTTTCTTCTGTCCTCATCCACCGAAGCGATAACCTTCATACCCTCCTTCGGCTTTCCGTCGAGAATTATTCCTATGTGCAAATAATATGAATCGCCGACTTTTTGAGTATCGTTGACCTGAATATTGATATTTTTGTTTTTAATAAATCCGGTGTCTCCGATCTGGCCGCCCGATTCCGCATAATAAGGTGTTTCTTTAAGTAAAAGCGATATATCCTTATTATTCACATCTATAATCTGTGTTATTTCCGTTTCAGCTTCAAGCGTATCATAACCTAAAAAAATCGTTGGATCGGAGTTCAGTTCGACTCCTTCCGGTATTAATTCTTCAATGGCGAATTTCTTACCGGATCGACTTCTTTCCTTCTGGGATGTCATTTCTTCGTTAAACTTTTCAATATCCACGCCTAATCCTTTTTCCTTCGCCATCAGTTCCGTCAAATCTACAGGAAATCCGTAAGTATCATATAACTTAAATATATCCTTCCCGGGAATAACGCTCTTCTTTTCCGTTTCCAACCGACTTACAACCGAATCGAATAACTCTATACCCCTATCGATTGTTTCGCCGAAATTCACCTCTTCAGCTTTGATAACTTTTTCAATGTACTCCTGTTTTTCGATCAGTTCAGGAAAAATCTCTCCCATCATTTTGGACAGCGAAGCTACGAGGGTATAAATGAAGGGTTTTTCCATTCCGAGAGTTCTTCCGAACCTGGCTGCCCTCCTAAGCAATCGTCTTATGACATAACCCCTGCCCTCATTTGACGGCATTACTCCATCTGCTATTGAAATACAGAGCGACCTGAGATGATCTGCGATAACTCTGAATGCCGGCTGATTTTCACCCTTATATTTCTTTTTTGTAATTTTCTCAAGTTCATTTATGATAGGAGTAAAAGAATCGGTGTCATAATTTGATCGTTTATCCTGTATGATCGAGACAATCCTTTCTAATCCCAATCCGGTATCCACATGCTTTTGAGGAAGTTCTTTCAATTTACCCTGAGAATCTCTGTTGAACTGGATGAAAACGAGATTCCAAATTTCAATATAATCAGGATCGTCCGTGTTAATTTTATCTGCGGATTGCTTGGTAATATCATCTCCGATATAATAATGAATTTCCGAGCACGGACCGCAGGGACCGATTTCGCCCATCTCCCAAAAATTATCTTTATCTCCGAATTCTAATACTCTCTCGGGAGGCAATTCGGTAACCTTGGGCCATAGCTCCTTCGCTTCGGCATCCGTTTCGTGCACCGTAACCCAGAGCCTCTCCTTTTCCAACCCCCAAACCTCCGTCAGAAGTTCCCACGCCCATTCGATGGCTTCCTTTTTGTAATAATCGCCAAACGACCAATTGCCGAGCATTTCGAAGAACGTATGGTGCGAAGTATCTATTCCTACGTCTTCAAGATCGTTGTGCTTACCACTAACCCTGATACACTTCTGAGTGTCCGCTATTCTTGTGTGCTTGACTTTTTCCGTCCCGAGAAAGATGTTTTTGAATTGGTTCATTCCGGCATTGATAAATAACAACGTGGGATCATCGGCTGGAACGACAGGAGTGGAAGGAACAATTTTATGCCCTCTGTCCTCAAAGAACTTTAGGAATTCCGCCCTGATTTCATTCGACGTTTTCATTCTAATCCGTGAAATATCCTTCGTTGTTTGAGATCGCTTCCCTGATCACGTCCCACCTGAACCCGCGCCTCTTAAGATAATCAATATGTTTCTTCATTTCCGCGCGATTTGCCTCTTGCCGATTTTTTAACCGTTTCGATAATAACTTCTGTATAAGGTCATTTTGACTATATTTTTCATAGATTCTACTGATTACGTTTTCAGCTAACTCTTTGTCTATTCCTTTGATCCGCAACTCGAACCTGAGTTTTTCAGGACCCCAGGATTTATCCTCAACTTTATACCTCGAGAAACTTAACGCAAACCGCTTGTCATTAAGTAAATCGACCTTTTCGAGGTCGCGAACTACGATCTCGACCACTTCGGCAGGATATCCTTTTCTGGAAAGTCTCTGATTCATTTCCGAGATTGACCTATCGCGATAACTCAGAAATACTAATGCGCTCTCTTTTGCTTTTGAAAGGAGGTCTGAATTTAAATTATCCTGATTTTCTTCATGCATCTGTCTTAAAGAAGCCAGTTCCTAATACTTTGCTTTAATCTTTTTCTTCTTCGCTTTCGGTCTCGTTTCCGTCCGGACTTTTACCCTCATCTTCCTCCGGCGTGATTCCAAGAAATGTTTTAACCTTTGTTGAAAGTTCTTCAAGGACATCAGGGTTATCATGCAGGTAAGTCTTTGTATTTTCTCTACCCTGTCCCAGCCTCTCATCCCCGTATGAATACCAACTGCCCATTTTGGATATTAAGTCGGCTTCCAGCGCTAAATCGAGGATATCAGCCTCGTATGAGATCCCAAGACCGTACATGATATCGAGCTCCACCTCCCGAAATGGAGGCGCCATCTTATTCTTCACGACTTTAACCCGTACCCTGTTTCCAATCGCCAAAGAACCTTCCTTGATGGCTCCGATCCTCCTGATATCCAATCTTACAGAAGCGTAGAATTTCAATGCCCTTCCGCCTGATGTCGTTTCAGGATTGCCGAACACAACGCCTATTTTCTCGCGAATTTGATTGATAAAGATCAGGCAAGTGTTCGATTTTTTAACGATTGCGGCGAGTTTTCTCAATGCTTGAGACATCAATCGAGCCTGCAATCCCATGTGAGCGTCGCCCATTTCCCCTTCCAATTCCGCCCGCGGAACAAGCGCGGCAACTGAATCGATTACTATCGCATCGATAGCACTACTCCTAACAAGGGTCTCGGTTATCTCCAATGCCTGTTCTCCGGAGTCGGGTTGGGATAGTAGTAGATTGTCGACGTTCACACCAAGTTTCTGCGCATAACGTGGATCAAGAGCGTGTTCCGCATCGATAAACGCCACCATCCCTCCTAACTTTTGTGTTTCGGCTATGATATGAAGACTCAGAGTCGTTTTGCCCGACGCTTCAGGTCCATAAATTTCAATAACCCTTCCCCTGGGCACTCCCCCTATCCCGAGCGCCGCGTCAAGAGAGAGTGCACCGGTCGATATTACATCCACTGGTCCGAGCATGGACGCATGATCTCCGAGTCTCATTATAGAACCTTTTCCAAACTGTTTATCTATTTGGGTAATAGCTAAGTCAATCGCTTTTTCTTTTGCGTCTACGGATTTCTCCATTATGCCCTCCTTATTTGTAAAGATTTATTGAATTTAATAGAGTGTATACCGCACCACTGGACGTCAGATCGCTTTTGATGATATTGATCTTTGCCGCTTCGAATTCTATAGGTCCGACTTCAAGGTCATTCAATCTCTGAGAAAGAACCTCTGCGTCACTCAAACTCTTTATCCTGCCAATAGTCACGTGGGGCTTAAACTTCCTGTTTTCTCTTTCGAAACCGATCCGATGCATAGCAAAATCACATTTTTCTGCCAACGATTCAAGTTCAGATGTACTCCCTCCTATCCCTGCCCAGATAATTTTCGGTCGTCCTCTGTTGGGGAATAATCCTGCATTAGACAAATTCAATTGAAACGAATTAAGGCTTTTTGAAGCTCTGTCCATTGTTTCATAAATATTAGGCATTAGACTCTCTTCGACACCACCTAAGAATTTCAGCGTCAAATGAGTATTTTCTTTACTCATCCACCTAATTTTAGCGTCCTTAATGACCAATCGCCTCTGTATTTTTAAAATTTCCTTTTTTACTTCTTCCGGTAATTCAAGCGCTATAAATATCCTGATTTTCATATTAAAATAGAATATAAATGTAAATCTTATCTTGCTCGTAAGCAAAAGAAAACATTCGCCGGTATTAACTGAATTCAATAATATCTCGAACGATTAGAGCAATACTCATTTATTCAATTCAGACAGATCACTTGACTTTACAGTGTGATTAAAATATCTTTGCATTGACCTGATAACATTGACTTGAGGCGGTTACAATAAAATTTATAATAATTTTAAGCTGCGTTTTACTGATTTTCCATGCGCCTTCTTTCGGACAGCAATTTGCGGACACTTCCGCGGTCTCACCCGTACGCCGCCCTTCGCAGCGGTTAGCGGTGCATCCTCTTAAGGCAGAAGGTCTGAACAATCGTTTTATGACGGATATATCAAACAAAATTCAAATTACTTTAAAAAAGAACGGTAACTATTTTGTACTAAGCAATGATCAAACAAGAGAGATCCTCCAAAGCCAGAATATCCGGTTTGATACCCAATGTATGGACGTGAATTGTTTAGCAGCATTCGGGGAAAATACAGGTGTAGATTTTGTCATAGGAGGCGAGGTTAAGTTAGTTCCCGGCGGTTATCACGTTAAATTTATTCTTGTCGGCACTCTCCGGAACAGATCAATAAATTCTATCTCAAAAAAACTCACCGATAATATCTATAAAATTATACAAAACGACATTCCCTCCATTATTAACGACCTATTAGATTCGCCGAAGTTTGACGTTCCGAGGTCTTTAACCGTGAAAAGCGATGTTGACAGCGCAAACGTTTATATGGATGGTATATTTGTTGGTAAGACTCCATTTACTACCTCCGAGATCGGATTTGGAGAGCATACCGTACA
>JADFMS010000051.1 GCA_022563775.1 Fidelibacterota bacterium
CTGATCGTCAGAATCTGCGGATCGGACTTAAACTTCACTTTGACTAATGCCTTTCCGGCGTATACCGGCCTTGTGGCTATTATCCTGCCGACATCAACCTCAACAGCCGTGCAGTCGGTCGCTATGCCGGCTCCGAGCGCCGAAGCCAATCGCGGAGCTATATCCTTCCCCATAGAAGACGCCACGATTATTATTACCGCCGGATCAGCCTTATTTGCCGCTTCCTCGATAATGCCGGCATATCTTCCGCCGTCGTAAAATTTCAACTCCTCATCGTTCGCGAGATAAACCTTGTCGAGACCGTGTTCACTTATCTCCGGGATGATCCCGGCAACGTCCGACCCGATCAATACAGCTGCAAGGTCTCCACCTATTGTTGACTTAATTTCTTTTCCGAGCGTAACCGCTTCAAAAGCAGTAGATTTTAACAGACCCTCCCTCTGCTCGACGAATACAAGTACCCCTTCTGCCACTTCTTCGATATTCTCCTATATTACCTTTGCTTCTTCCCGCAAAATTCTGATAAGTTCTACCGCTGCCTCGGGACCTTCGCCGACGATGCGCCCTTCCGGTTTAGGTGGAGGTAATTCGAGAGAAACAAGCTCAAGCAGCTGTTCTCCGGCTGAAACCTGCCTCTCATCAATAGGTTTCTTTTTTGCTGCCATTATACCGGGAAGCGAAGCATATCTCGGTTCGTTCAATCCCTTTTCCGCTGAAAACAGGGCTGGAAAATTAACCGGAATCGTTTCCGAGCCGCCCTCTATATTTCTGGTCGCCTTAGCGCTCTCGGGCGTGAGTTCGAGACCGGAAATTGCAGTCACAGCGGGAATCCCGAGCAGCTGTGCGATCCTGTTCGGAACTTGATGATTATCGCAGTCTATTGATTTTTTACCGCAAATTATAATGTCGAATTCCATCTCTTTTATTGCCGCAGCAAGTAGATCCGCCACAATTACGGAATCGGCAAGTTCGGTATTTTCGCATATCAGGTGCACAGCTTCATCAGCGCCCATCGCAAGCCCTTTTCTTATGTTTTGCGTAGCCGTTGGAGCTCCAAGAGTGATTATAATCACTTTTCCCCCGTGGGCTTCTTTGATCTTGATCGCCTCTTCAAGGGCATATTCGTCATAGGGATTGATCTCGTAAACAATGTCGGTTTCGTCTATAGATTTCCCATTTGAATTGACCTTTACCTTCGTCTCCGAACTGGGTACCGACTTCATACAAACTATGATATTCAATTATTGCTCACTAAAATAATTCCCCATTACTCTCCAAAAAGTCAGACGAAATTACTCTATAGATTCACTGAAATGCAAGCTGAGATTACTCGGGAATGACCCTCAGGGCAAGCGAAGTCCCGCCAACGGCGGTGGTCCTGACTCCCACTCAGTATAAAACCATTGAAATGGTTTAAGCCTGTGTGGTTATTTTTGCTGACCGCTGACTTAAGTCAGGGGTTAGTGATGAATCCATGTTGTCATCCAACCGTTTTAACGGTTTTTGGATTTACAGGCAGCCATAAAAGAGGGCAGCGCCCCTCCTGAATTAAATCAGAGAGGGACGCTCAGTGAGGGCCCCAATAAACCGGTAGAGGTAACAATTCCGTTTGGTACCCTCAAGCATCAGATACCGGTTTGGGTTCCACATCATCGGTCAAATCGCGGTGATGAGTTGAAAGCAAGTTCTCCGACTTGCTTTTCAGCACATCCCATATTGCGGCGACCGCCCCGTCAAAGTCTTGGGAATTGAGATTTTTATTTTCCGCATTGGCGCTCATTCTCGAGCTGTGAACCGGAATTAGTTCGTTTACGTCGAGCTCGTTCGGATCGCTCTCCGGACTTCTTCTCAAAACCATATTATCTCTTTTTCTTATCACCATTCTTTTACCTAAGCCCTTTTAATTAAATTATCGGATACGTAAGAATATTCTGAACCCAATATTGTGTATGATGCAAGAATATCAACAAATCAGGACTGATATTGCCGGGAAGACGGAAAAAGCGCTCAAAAAGCTGACCTGCGCGGTTTTTTATGCTGTTTTTTTAGGATCGTTAATATTTTTGAACCAATATGCCAGAGGGGAAAGCTTTAGGGGCGTTTAAGAAAAAAGTTTATATTCACTCGATAGGACGAAAACAGTAGTCCATATCCCCCGTCCACGTTGCTTTCCGGAAGATAGTTCGGATCAGTAGGAGCATCCTCTATCTTCCCTATATGATAATTATAATATGCCTGGTCAAGGGCGTAGACCTCAAAAAGCTGCCAACCGTAAAATGTGTAGTATATCCAACCCATCTTATATTCCGCGTCCGGATCCACACTGTTGAAGATTATTCTGTCTTTGGTACGTATTCTTCTGGCAATATCTTCGTCATTATCATCGCCGATACCGTCCCATTTGAAAAGAAAAGCTTTTAAATCATTGTCTTCGGTGATCATAGTTTCCTTACTTGGCTCCAATGCCCTATTTACGAGTCGTATCATTGGCGGGAATTCTCCTTCGACGGTTGACATTACTTTAAATGAAAATAGGTAAGGATCAAGAAACTGTGCCGTGTCGCTCGCCGGTATATAGGTAAGAGAATCACCGTCGTTTAATTCCGGTGACATATCTACCAACCTGATAGAATCAGGTACTGTGGTAGTCGCCGTTATCGGATCATGAACGTCATCCGATGCTTCAATGGTGTATGATTTTCCACTCGCTATCAGGAACGAACTATCCGAATATTCATACAAGCCTGGTTTAGTCTCTTCAAGCACAACTACGGTAGAATCGTACTTCAGGATCACAGTCGCGCCACTCAGCGCCGTGCTTAGTGTATCAAAATTGTCTTCTATAGCCGTGGCAACATCCAACCTGATAAGTACATTTGAACTTCCTAAAAGAAGGTTACCGTTCAGCACGATCTTCTCTTCAAACTTCACCGGATCGGGTAAGTCTAATATCGAATCACAAGAGAATAAACCGGCTGAACTGACCAATAAAAATATCAGAACTATTATGTTCTTTCTACTCAAAATTCCATCCTTATTCCGATGGTGGGGAACAACGGAATTCCCCTAAAATCATTTCTTTCGGCAATAAATCCATTTTCTGTATCCTCTATATCCCAGCTGACGGCAAATAAGTTTTTTCTATTTAAAACATTAATTATCTGAAAATAATAATCTACATTAGCTCCCTTAATTTTTTTATGCCTTGTGATGCTCAAGTCAATTCTGTTGTTATACGGCAACCGAGAATTATTTCTCGAACCCGGTATAAAGTCATATTTCGGCTGCCGGTATTCAGGTTCCCAGTAGGCGTAAGATCCCAACTGCTGAGTGAACGGAAATCCTGTGGTGTAGACCCAGCTAAATCCGAACTGAGTTGATTTGGATATATGGTAGTTCAGGACTCCCTTTAATGTATGCCTTCTGTCCCAATTCGCCCAATACCTCGGTTCGTTTTCAATTTGTTTTACGACATATGAATGAGTATAAGAAAAATTACCGTTCATCGAGCCTACCTTTTTTTCAAAAAACAGTTCGAATCCGAACGCATCAGCCTCAGTTACAACGAATACATCCGCTACGGTAGGATTGATCAACTGTTCATCAAATGTGGCGAACTCCGGTCTTCCGACCAACAGATTATTCATCTTCTTGTAATACGTTTCTACGGTCACCCGGTCAAAACCCGAAAACGATGTCTCATATCCAAACATTATCTGGTCTGCGTACTGATTAGGGACTGATTTATCTATCGCGAACCATTGATCAATTATTTGGAACGAAAATTCATCGTTGAAAGTATAGATATATTGAAAATATCTGCCTATCGAAAAATTGAACGCATTAAAATTGCCAATAACTTTTTTAATCGACACTCTCGGAGCGAATGTCAGTTTATCTTTTGATTCATTGTAGTAGGTTGACCTTAACCCTGTCTGTATGACCCAGCCCGGAAGTGACAATCTTGAATTGACATAAAATGCATAAAACTTAGGACTTTGAACTATTCGTATAAGTTCCCTTTTGTCGAAACTTTGAAAAAATTCTACTTTCAAATCTTTGAGTTCTGTGCCGAAACTTATCTCATGATCCTCGGTTCTAAAATATGTTAAGTCGCCCTTTGCGGTCCAATCCCTAACTCTGTCGACTCCTGTAAAAGCATCTTCTCCCCCAATATTGAAGTGAGCGGAAAACTTACTTCGGGCTATCATAAATGTGGAAAACAACCGGTCGCTGAACAGATGTCTCCAGCGTGTCGATATGGTTCGGTTTCCCCAGTCTATATTCGCTGTTGCTTCCTCCCAATCAAGCACATCATTTCCATAATATGCGGAGATGCGTAATCTGTCGTTAGGCGATAGATCCTGATAAATATTTGCCTGAAGATCATAAAAATAATATGGAAATTCGAAATCGCTTATCCCCAGCTTTCGCGATGCGTCCAATGCCTTATCGAGATAAGTTCTTCTTCCCGCGAATAGCCATCCTCCTTTCCAGATAGGCGCTTCAAGCAGTAATTTTGATGAGACGAGACTTATCTCCATAGAACCGGCAAGCCTTTTATTATTGCCGTCCTTTGTTTTGATATCGAGTACGGATGAAAGTCGACCTCCGTATTCCGCAGAATAACCTCCCTTCATGAGTTCCGCTTCACGAAGCCCCTCTGTGATGAATGTTGAGAAAAACCCACCCAAATGAGAAGGATTATACACTGTTATTCCATCCAACAATATTAAATTCTGATCTGTGTTTCCACCCCTGACAATCAATCCTGATGAATAATCGTTTTGCGCCGCCACGCCGGGCAGAAATTGCAGCGCCCTGAACAGATCTACCTCTCCGATTTGCGGAAGTGACTTTATCTGCCTCGGACTAATTGAAATCGTTGAAATATTGATATTATGCTCGAACTCGGAAAGCTCGTCTGTCACAATTATACTTTCACCCTCTATATCGATCGGAGAAAGACTGACGTCCATGCGTAAAGATTTTCCTTTTCTAAGCTCAAAATTCTCTTCATGTTTCGAATATCCTATGAAACTAACTATAAGAGTGTAATCCCCGGGAGGTAGATTAGGCATAGAATAAAACCCTTCGACGTTGCTTACCGTGCCTAAAGTAGTACCTCTCAAAAAGATATTTGCCCCATAGATATATTCACCGGTAGAAGCATCCGTAATCGTCCCATGCACGGTTGTCGTCTCCGACAACACATCATCTATTGCAGCTGCGCTTTTAAATGGGGCAAGACCGATAAAAATTATCGTTATTAGAAGTATGATCATCTGTTTCACGCGAATTCCGGTAATAACTCGAAGTACGTTTACAACTATGGGAGATTTACTTAATTTTTCGGCTGAAGATATTAGAGATTGTAATCGCATATTCATAGATATCTACTACGATAATGATCCGTAATTGTTCCGTGCGCGGTTGTTGTCTCCGACAACACATCATCTGTTGAAGCTGCGCTTTTAAACAGAGCAAGACCGATAAAAATTATCGTTATCATAAGTATGATCATCTGTATGGCACGGACTACTGAAATAACTCTAAGGAGGTTTCAAGTTATGGAAAATTTGCTCACGTTTTCCGCCGAAGATATGAGAGATTGCAGCCGTATGTTCATAGATATTTACAAAGAGGAGAAAACTTTTTTCCGCTCATTCACCGTTTTTTCAAACACTGTTTTGAACAGTTCAGCCATTGAGTCCGTCATCGTTACGTCCCGCCTCGACATCACCCGTTGTGCTGTTTCAATTGCTTTTTCTAATTTATGGTCTTCCATCCCTTTCGCGCCGCCCCACGAAAACGAGGGTACGAACTTGGGAGGGAATTCACTCCCGAAAAGATTACAGGCGACCCCCACATGCGTTCCGGTGTTGAACATACTGTTTATACCGGTTTTCGAATGGTCTCCCATCAGCAATCCGCAGAACATCGATCCGGTATCGATCGATTCGCCTTCCACGTAGAAACGAACGTTGCCGTAATTATTTTTGAGATCGCTGTTGTTCGTATCGGCGCCGAGGTTCACCCATTTACCGAGATAAGAGTGCCCCAAAAACCCGTCATGCTGTTTGTTGGTATATGAATGAATAATAGAATCCCCGACCTCTCCGCCTACTTTGCACTGCTCTCCTATGGACGTTCCCCCGTATATCTTCGCCCCGGCTTTTATCAGGCTGTTCTCACCGATATACACCGGTCCCTGCACGTATGCGTTAGGCATAATTTGAACCGCGCGCGAAATTATTACAGGACCTTTCTCCGCATCAATGACAACCCCCGGTTTAACGGTCGCCCCGGCTTCGATCAAAACGTTTTCTTTATTTATGATATTCGCGCCGTCATAAACTTCACCATTAATACCCGCGCCTGCGAACTCTCGACTTATCTCCTCACCGTTTTTGAGAAAAAGGTCCCATGGATAATCTATCCACGTACAACTGATCTCATTTTCAATTAAATCGGGAAAATCCTTTCGGCTTAGCAAACTGCTTCCGGCATCCCTGAGTTTTTGTAGATTATCGCCCGACAATACCGCCGCCGCAACCACACCCTTATTCATGTACAGCGAGTCATTATCCGTGATTATTTTATTAACATGAGTTTCGGCTATAATGCATCTGCCGTTAATCAGAACATATTTATCCGCCGAATAGGTATTGATCTCCGCTTTGGGATAACGTTCGGCAAGAACGTCGACCAATTCCGGCCGGCAGTGAAGGGAGATGAACTCATCTGTGAATATTTTCTCGTATTTCTCACGGATAGAGCTGATTCCGAATTTCAGATCATACACAGGTCGCAGGTGAACCAGGGGGTTCAACCGCGGTGAAAACTCATCTTCAAATAGGGCTAATCTCATAAGATTTTAATCCCTTCCGGATGCGATACGGTTCGGGTTTCTAATTTACGCTTATTCTTATCTCTTTCCGTTATTTTATTTATCCTGATCTTTTCTTTTCTGTTCAAGGGGTATCAAATTGGTGAACTCGTCTCTGATAGTCCTGTAAGTCTTCTCCAAGTTAGAATGATTCCCTGTTCTCTTCAATAGTATATTATAAAACTGATCGGCTCCTTCCCAGGCAAAACCGATGAGCAGCTTATGACCGACTGCCCTGCAAATGTAAGCGGCATACACGCAGAAATCGGTGTTTAAGTCCACAGTCAGATCATAAGTAATTAGACCCTTGTCCGATATCCAGTTGGATTTCGGCAGCTGCCAGAAAGATATATCGGAATTTTTGATTACAATCTCCCGGGCGTTGGTATCTATCATAAACTCTTCGTTGGTTTCTTCCGTCAATATAACCGTCACCCGGCTTGATACCGGTGATTTGAATATCTTCTTGAACACATACCTTGCTACTCTGAATTGATTTAAGTCATCGGGCATACAGATCAGCACTCCGGAACTACTCTCAATACTCTTTCCTACTGAAAAAGGAGTATTGAGACTTTTGTTATCCCGCGAAAATCTTGTGAGATAGAATCTCGCTATATCTTTTCTAAAGGAACTTAAAATAACTCTGCCTTCGTCGGTTCATGCCGGACTCTGTGATTATCCGTACTTTCCTTATCAGTATATGCTACGACCATGATTTTTTCTCTTATCAGTAAATCAATTCTATAAGTGTCCTGCCAACGGCGCCAAGACTTTCCGGGCTGCACCTCTCCGGTGTATCAAGCGATGTGTGCCACAAGTTAACACCCCCCTGTACATAATCCATGTCTATTATGTTGATTGCCGGTATTCCTGCGTGTTTAAAAAGCATAAGATGATCGTCCTCTACGTAACTTCCGAGATTTCTTTTAAACTGGTGTGCCCCCGCTCGCTCCGCTGCGCTCCAGACTCTTTCAACGAGCTCTCTGTTATGTTCATAGGAATACCTCTCGATAGGCAGCTCGAGATTAGCGTCTCCTACCATATCTATAATAATCGCCCATTCAGGTTTTTGCCCGGTGAAATTTTTCGAGAAATGTCTCGAACCGAGAAAGTACCTGTCCAGGTCGCCTTCCTCGCCGAAATCCTCACCGTCGAATAATATAATGTCAACTCCAACCGCCGGTCGATTCTGCCGCATAATTCTCGCCAGCTCCAGCAATACTGCGACACCGCTTGCTCCGTCATTTGCGCCTAACAGCGGTTGAGCGCGTTTGGCGGGATCGGCATCGTATTCGGAGCGGGGACGCGTATCCCAGTGAGCGCCGAGTAAAACTCTTACTGGATTTGAGGGCTCGAACGAGGCGATGATATTTGTGAGATTATAGACTCTGCCCGAGCTCTCGTCAATGTGAGTGAACTCCTGCAATTTCAACGAGTCGGAAGTCGCTTCGAGTTCACCGACAAGATATTCCAGAGTGTTTTTGTGCCCCCGTGAGCCCGGGTTACGCGGTCCGAACTCGAATTGTTTTACAAGGAAACTGAATGCCTTTTGGCTGTCAAAATCAGGTTTTCCGCTCCCGCAGCCTGCGATGACAGCAAGGATCAATAATGATTGTAACGGCGAGTGTGTTCTCCTCAAATAATCAACCCCTGATCGCTATGTTGACCGTCAAACCGAAATCTCTGAAGCTGGTGGTTCCATGAATAGTTTCTGTTTTTCCAAATTCGAAAAAGAGTCCCCCGTTAAGTTTCGAGCTGAATGAATAACTCATCTGCGGTTGAAGTGTCCATCTTCTTGACAGATTTAGAAGTGCAAATTCCCCATCTCCAGCTCCGGTTCTCGAGAGCGTTTCGCTCGTGCTTCTGTTGTAAGTCAGAGAAAAAGACACTTGGTTATCGAATTTGAAATCCCTGAGAAAGAAAATCGGAATTTTCATCCCCCCGCGTCTTGAATAATTTGCCGTTATCGAAATGTTTGAAGAGTTAAGTATCTGAGTTCCTTTCGTAATTCCGAAAAAGTTCGATGTAGAGGTTGACTTATTATACCTGAAGTTCGCCGTGATATTTTTTTTCAGTCTGAAACTCATTCCTACCAGAGGTTGCCATGACTTGGAAAAATCGCGCCCTGTGACCTCTGTGATCGTCGTGTCAATCCCCTCAACCCCTGTAGACCTGATCGTCTCCAATATTCTCTTGTTCTCTTTACCGCCGAACCCGTGCTCCAGGCTTACACTTTTTGCGATGCTGGAGAAAAGGGGGAGTTTTTCAAGACCGGAAATTCGAAGGTTCCAGCTCGGAAACGGGATTCCATCTTCTCCTCCATCACCCATCGGAAAGAAATCCCGCGTTTGAATTGTATTCAAGTTGCTTGCCGAAGTACGGTTCTTCCTTTCACTGCTTCCATAAGAAAAGCCTAATGTTACGTTTCTGCTCAGATTCA
>JADFMS010000052.1 GCA_022563775.1 Fidelibacterota bacterium
ACCAATACCACAAATTCACCATCGGAAATTTCAATGTTGAATTCTCTCACTGCGTAGATTTCTTTGTCAAATATCTTTGTTACATCTTTTAATCTTACATCCGCCATTCTGATTTCCCTTATTGGGTTAACGTACGTCTTCAAAAGGTTGGACACATAAATGTGCTTTAAGTTAAGAGACATTTTTCTGGGCTTCAACTCTATTTTCCTCATACATAATTATATTCCTGGATCCTCTTCTTTGCCATTCTCGAACCTCCTTACTAATGAAGTTATGAAAAATGTCTCTAAGAAATCACGCCTTTACTCTCCACTTCCATCTGACGACAAACAAATTTCCCATAACTCATGCGTTTAGCCGTTTTTGGGAAACTTCGCAAAAATGGAAACATTAGAGATATACAATCGAAGTACCGAATAAATAAACTGCTATGCAATATACATATCAACCAGCGGATCAAGAGTCCTATGCCATTTCTTTAATACCAACGGTTACAGAGAACTGATGACCTCACGGTGACCATTTTCGTATCCAAGATCGTCCACACTGTACATTTAAAACACATTGATTGTATAGATCAATCTAAAAGACGTGTATTGTCTGGTGACGTACTTCACCGAGTTGTGTAAGACCTTAATCTATAAAAAAATTGCAGCTTTATTAATCACCTTTGACAACGCACCATTACCCTTTTATACCGGACATGGCAATCCCTTTGGAAAAAGATTTCCGAAAGAAGAAAAATAAAATCAGAATCGGCACGGTTAACAGTACGGCGCCGGCAGTTTGTATTCCCGGATAAGAATTGTATTCTCCCCTTGTAAGAAGACCTAATAGTGCGCTCAAAGGCATCAAGTCGTATTCCTTGGTGACAATAATATACCACAAGAATTCATCCCAGGTGCTCATGAATGTAAAGATGGCTACGATTGCCGTAACCGATTTAGATAAGGGAAGCATCACTGAAAAAACTATTCTTAGTTCCGAGCAACCGTCTATTCTGGCTGCGTCAATCAGTTCTTGCGGAATAGTCTTATAGAATTGCGTATAAAGAAAAATAGCCCAAGCGCTTACCATGAACGGAGAGAACATGCCTTGGTATGTATTTATCCATCCTAATTCTAACATTAACAAAAAACGCGGGATCAAGAACAGAATTGCCGGAAAAATCATTTGGAATAGGATGAAATTATTTAAAAAATCTCGCCCCCAAAACCGTAATCGAGCCAGCGCATAACCTGTAATCGAACCGATAAGCACAACAGAAAAAGTGGCTATCGAGGATACAATCAAACTGTTGAAAGCTGACCTTATGAATAGATTGCCGGAACCGCTCTGTCCGGCTGAAAACATCATATCATAATTTTCCAAAGTGAAGCGTGAAGGGAAGAATCTATTATAGATTTCCGAGGGAATCTTGAATGAAGCCAGAATCATCCAGATGTAGGGAAAAACCATAACGACTAATCCCAATCCGAGAAGAATGTAAACAATTCCCAGTTTGATTGCGCGTGATTGCTTTTTACTTTTCTTATCTCGGATTACGGTCATGTTACGTCCCTTTCCACTGTCTTCCTTATCACAAAGACAAATGCGAAGCTGATAACCGCTACAATAATTGCGAAGCTTGACCCATAACCGGCGTGCAACGCAGTGAACGTTTGATGATAGATTTGCATAACAAAAGTCTGCGTACTATCAAGCGGTCCGCCACCCGTAATCATGTAAGGTTCCGTAAAAATATTGAAAGACAACATGACGGCAAAAATCAGAACAATGGTAAATGAGGGGTTAAGAAGCGGAACGGTTATCCTAAAAAATTGTACCCATTCACTCGCCCCATCGATCGACGCAGATTCATACAGAGATTTCGGAATAGCCTGTAATCCCGCCAAGAAAATCAAACTATAGTAGCCCAGAAATTTCCAAACGACAATTAGCGCGATAGAAGCCATGGCAATATCGGGGTCAGAGAACCACGGGATTGTTATATTTATTTTACTCAGCCATGTATTGATAAGTCCGTCTCCGGAAAAGAGAAGACTGAAGACGATGGAGTAAGCAACACCCGCGGAGATATAGGACATCAAATATCCGACCGCAAAGAAGGCTTGCAAAAACTTAATCCGACTGAGTAACAATGCCACTCCAAGGGCAGAGACAATCGACAGTGGGACATATACCACCATAAAATAAAGGGAATTTTTAAATGATATCCAGAATAACGGGTCATATAGAACCCCTATGAAGTTACTTAAGCCAATAAAATCCTTTTCGGGAGAAATGATGTTCCATCTTTTAAAAGCAATAACCAACCCCCACAGAAAAGGATAAAGCCAGAAAATAATTGTGTGACTAACGT
Organism: Fidelibacterota bacterium; assembly: GCA_022563775.1. Next base: position 2,363 of record JADFMS010000052.1, read on the forward strand.
ATGCGGCTACAAGCCCAAAACCTGCGAATTTAATCAATTCTTATCCGGGAATGCGGTCATTTTACTTTTAATTAAGAATCGGAGGTCCCGATTTGAGTATCCTCTGTACAGCCATATTTGCATCTTGCGATGCTTGAACCGGTGACTTAGTGCCGAAAATTATCGGCTGCCACAATTCCCTGTTAAGAATCGTTTGAATTTCAACAGTTTTTGCCGTCAGGACAAGAGGAACTGTAAATTCCAGAATATCCGCATATATTTTTGCGGTGGGATTATCATCAAAATAGCTTGTAAATATAGGATTACTTGTCAAGTCTTCCCGGGCAGGAAGATAGTTGGTCAAAGCAATCCAGAGTGAGTCATGTTCTCCGCTGAAATACCATTTCATGAAATCCCAAGCCTTATCCTTATTATTTGAAGACTCAAAGAGTACCATACCTTTAGACTCGGCAAGCGTATAGACAGGCGCATCCTCCGGGTAATCGTCCGGTACCAATATCGAACCTATCTCATATTTCAGGTCGGGGTATAGCTTTTTTATTCTTACTGTACTTCCAGCGCCCTTTATAGAGGCAAAGAAAACCCCCTTTTCAAACCCATCCTGTATTTCAAATCGAGGTGCGTATCCTTCATCGAATAATTTAAAAAAGAACTCCGTGACCGCAATCCCATAATTGCTGTCAAGATAAACTTCGTTTTTATCTACATCAATGTACGGTACACCTCCTGATGCGCTCGCGTAAAGGGTCAGATAATCAAACCATCTACTGTACCACCTTGAAGAGACATCAGCTGTCAATCCATAAACCTTGTTAGGAATACATACCATTTCCAGCAGTCTGAAAAACTCACTATACGTTCTCGGAAGTTCGGTGATTCCGAACTTATCGAGCATTTCTTTGTTATACCAGACCATCTCAGGATTAGTGTACATCGGTATCACGTAAATATGTCCTTTGTAGAACCAGTCGTTCCGGACGATATTCGCCATTTTTCGCTTCTCCACAACGTCCCAAAAACCGGGTAATGTGTCGAGAGCAACGATTACACCAGCATCGGCAAGCTGAGCAGCAAATCCTCCGAATATATTTGAAATGACATCGGGACCTGTTCTTGTGGCGATTGCGGTAAGTATTACCTCTTCAGAGGTAATACCGGCAGGTATAGTTTTCCAGTCTATCGGAGTCTCCTTGTGGGTGGAGGTCCATTTATCTACCACCTCTTTTTCAAATCTCGACAGCTCTATGCTCGGCGCTGTCCAATACTCGATACCGCCGGAACCGGCTTCTTTTTCCTCTGAACCGCATGACAAAAACATGGCGCACAGCGTTATCGAAATAAGTCCAGACGTTAAACTATTGATCATCTATTTAGAAACGTGCTGTAATTTAATAATATTCTTATCATCACCGTTTAGAAACAAAGACCTATTAAAAGTCAATTGATTCTGCTTTGCCCACTGTCGCAACGCCTATAACAGTATCAGCGCCACCATAATAAACATAATAGGTGTCATCTATCTCTGCAACCCCGCAATTAAATACAACATTAGGAACATCCCCTTCTAATTCCCACTTTTCTTCGGGTTCAAGAATCGGTTCTTCCTGCCTTGCAATTAACTTTGATGGATCTTCCAAATCAAACAGCGCTATCCCAAGTCTGTAGAATTTATCTTTATCGACGCCGTGATAAAATAACAACCAACCTTTTTCAGTCTTTATCGGCGGCGCACCGGCGCCTATCTTCTCGCAATCCCATAACCCTTTTCTCGGCTCCATAACTTTTTTATAGCCGGACCACTCTATCAGATTATCTGAATATGCAATCCAAATATCAGGCATGGTCCTGTGAAACATAATGTATTCCCCTTTGACTTTTTCCGGAAAGATGACCGCGTCTTTATTTTCCATATCCGGTAGAATGATGCCATGCCTCTCAAAGGTCCGAAAGTCCTTTGTCGTAGCAAGGGCAACTCTGTTACCAGAGCCTGACCAGGCGCGTTTTGATAGAGCGGTATAAGTAATATAATATTTACCATCAATCCGAGTTATTCTTGGATCCTCACAGCCGAACCGCTCATATTGCTCCTGAGGTTCGAATACCGGCTGATCATGACGTTGAAAACTTAAACCGTCTTCACTAACGGCATGACCTAACGTAGAAATATAGATGTCATATTCACCGATTGCACGGTATACCAAATGGGTTTTTTCACCATCATATACTGCGGCACAGTTAAAAACCGCTCCACACTCCCATTTATTCTTCTTTACAGGATTCAAAATGGGATTCCCTGAATAACGTTTAAGTTTTACGATATTATTTCCCCTCTGAAAGTAAGCCTTTTATAAATTCATCTAAGTTGACAGAAGCGGCGCAGCACACTTTGTCAGCAGCGCCATAAAAAACTATGAGCGATTTGTCAACGACAACCATACCTTCGGGAAACACCACATTTGGAACATCACCTTCTAATTCCCATTTTTCTTCGGGTTCAAGAATAGGATCTCGTGTCCGGGCAAGCACATTCCATGGCTCTTCCAAATCTAAAAGCGCAGCTCCAGCCCGGTAGACATTGTTATTGTCGACGCCATGGTAAATCAAAAGCCAGCCGGATTCCGTTTTTATGGGAGGAGGTCCGGCTCCTAATTTATTCCCCTCCCACTCCGGTTCCGCTTTCATTACAAGCTTATGATTTGTTATCTTTTGATCAAAGCTGTCGGTGGTGGCAAACCAGATTGATGGACCTGAGGTTCCGTATTCTTCTCCTACCCAGTTAGCCGGTCGATCGAGAACAGCATATTTCCCGCCGATTTTTTCGGGGAAGAGTACGACATCGCGTTCATCAGCGCCATATGGAGTAATGATGCCATAGCGTTCAAACTCTTTGAAATTTTTAATCTTTGCCAAAGCGGTTCTGGGATGCGTGCTGGATTTCGGCATGGGAATACCCAACCGCTTTCGTACCGCGCTTGGAGGACTGGGAGTCGCGGTTGTAACATATGTCAGATAAAGATCTCCGTCGATTTCATTAACTCTTGGGTCTTCCAACGACCACTCCCACATTCTTCCATCCGGAATCATCGCAGGTTCAGATTTCCGCTCCAATAAATTCAAACCTTTATCAAAAACCGCATACCCAAGTCTTGAAGTGTATGGATAGTATTCTCCCACAGCTCGATAATAGAGGTGTATCTTGCCGTCTTTATAGAATGCCGACGGGTTAAAAACCGCCACGGACTCCCAATCATCACCTCTCGGTTCTAAAATGGGGTTGCCGGCGAAACGATTCAACTTCATGGAGCGCCTTTTATTCCGCACCTGACGGGTAAGGAGTGCAGTGAAAGAGATTGAGCAGGAATTCTTTCTCTAAAACGTGAGAGTTCATGAGATAAGAAACTGGCGCTGGGGTGAGAGGAACCAATGTGATTTGAGAGAGAGACAAGTAATTTGTCCTTAGATTTGTCCTTGTTTGGTTATTACTCTAAAACTCAAAGGCTAATGAGAAGCTTTGGGTGTTTGTCAATCTTCCAAATTCCTGATAGCTGTAGTCAACCTTAATTATTACAGCTCTGCTAATATTATATATTAACCCCGCTCCTAAGGTTAAGTTTTCTTCGCTTTCAAGCAGAAATAGATTTTTATAACCACCCCTTAAAAATAAAAAATCATCGAAGGAATATTCTATTCCTAAATTCATGAACTCCGTGTTATCGTTAGGGTGAGCAGCATCTACTGCAAATGTCATTTTATTGGGGTCACCTTTGAGAATATCCATCGCTAAACCGACCCGGAAAACAATAGGCAGCGGGAATTTATCTGTTTTCAAATTGGCGGGAATTCGGTCGTTACTTCCTTCCTGAGAAGGCGCTAAATCATAATTGACGAACGTATCCTTGCCGAGCATTTGCATCTTACCACCGAAATTGGAAACGCTCATTCCGATTTTCATACCGTTAAATTGTGTGGTGAACAGAGTTCCGATGTCCATAGCAAATCCGGCAGCACTCATGTTCCAGATTTTCTGTCGAATATACTTCGTATTAAACCCGATTGAGAACCTATCCGTGAGATTCCTGGCAAAAGCGGCGCCTATCGCAATGTCGCCTACGCCGAATTTTTCGCCTGTCCCTTCGGGCATATCAACGGTTCTCACGAGCATCTCGTCTGTGCTCAGGGAAGTAATGCTAATCCCTAAAACGCCTGCGCTGCCCATTGGAAAAACAGTGCCCAGATAATTATAGTTGATATCGGCGATCCACTTCGTGTGAATGAAAACCATCTCGTTTTTCTTCAGACGCGCTATTCCGGCAGAGTTCCAATATAACGCTGTAGCATCATCGGCAACGGCAACAAACGCGCCACCCATGCCGATAGCCCTGGAACCAACGCCTATTTCTAAAAACGATGCAGCTGTGGTCGCTACCTTTGAAACACTATCGAGAGACTGCCCGAAGACCGGATATGACAGTGCTGATGTTGCTAAAAAGATGAAAATGTGAGACAGATTACCAATTGCTGAAAACATTGGGCGGGATACCTGTTGCTGAATTCGTCTAAAGATTGTCATTTAATCACCGCAAACTTACCAATAATTTCGCCGACTCCCGGCGCATCGATATGATATATATAAAGTCCGTAAGCGATGTCTCTTCCGTCCTTGGTCCTCAAATTCCAGAATTCACTTCCGTCATTTATATTTTTATTGTGATGCAGCGTTTCTACCAAATACCCACTCACCGTGTAAATCCGTATGGTACATTCTTTCGGCAGGTGGATGAATTCCACCATCCTCGCTCCTCTGCCTGTTGAGAAAAGGCTTTTCGGCTCCCACGTGGCTGACGCTACATAAGGATTGGGAACCACTGCCACCTTATCTAATTCGGATTTAGCCTGTGCTATATCCGTTGTAGCGCCTACGGTAGTGAATTGGTATATGTCTCCAATCAGCGGGTTGAGACTATCCCCAAAGGTTCCACGGAATGGCTTTTCTGTCTTTACCAAGAACACATCGCCGGCGGTAGGAGGAATTAAATCTACCGGAATTTCTACTATAACCATGCTGTCGAGAGTTACAAAGATTGTGTCGAGAATAGGCTCAGGAGGAAAGAAAAATAATTCCCAGGTTTTAATATCGTTACCGTCAAACACTTCCCAAAAATAAATTTTTTCCGAGCCACCAGCCTCAGGAATTCCATCTCCGTTTAAATCCTTGAAGAAGAACCTGCTGGGTTTTTCCTCCGTGGCGTTCCAAACAGTAAATTTTGCCGGTTTATCATTTGTCGAAGTATCTACCCAATCCTCAAAGAAGCGAATCTCGTAGTTCGTAGGATACGCGACGCCATCGAGATTTTTTATATTAAGCGTGTGTGAAAGATTACTTCGGCTTCCTTCTTTCCAACCGGAAGCACCTTTGCTTATCCCGATTGCATCATTAAAAACTGATATCCTCAATCCCTCAAAGACGTCGCCATCCTGAGGCATTATCTCATAATTTCTTCTAATAGGATCAATTAAAAAAGAATCAATGGATACATAGGGACTGTTTGCAATCAGACTGACCTTCTGGTTCCCGGTCACGTCAAAAACAGAGTAGTCAGTTGTTTCAAAGAGACCGTCGTGATGAAATTCTATTTGGTAAGTATGATTTTCCTTAATTTTCAAACGGTCAATTATTTCAACTGAGATAGTACCCGTCCCGGGACCTGCTACATGTATAATTTCCTCCAATCTTGGCATTTGGTAACCGCCTGCCGGAGCGTTGGGAATCACAACGGCAGTGTTCACATCCGTTTTAGTTACGTTACCCTGATTATCGATACTAATAATCGAAGTGGTTTCGGTAGGCGGCAGTCCTTCGCCCCCTTGAGTTAGGGGAGGGAAACCACGGTCATAAGCGACTACCGCGTAATAATATGTTTGTCCGTTTTGAACCGTTGTGTCCGTCCAGGTATGAACCAGTCCCGTATCATCACCCATATCAAATTGGATACCATTAATATCAGCCGGGTGAGTACCTTTCACCCACCAAAGCGTGTCCGGGTCATAATTTACCAAATCACACTGGAAAATAGCCTTTCGAAAGGTTTTGATGCCGAATGCGTTCGTAATTATCCTCGATTCTAAAAATGCAGGGTCCGTGCTCCTATAAATCTTATATCCCTCGAAATCGAATGTTTTTAGAAATCGGTCGAAGCTGCTTTCCGCTCTTCTATCCCAATAAAGCGTTACCTTATGGTCACCGGGAACGGCGGTCAAGAAAGGCTTATTAGGCGGTTTGGAGAAGTTATAGTCGGCGTTATAGATTTTTTGAACGATTCGCTTTGTTCTTAAAATGTCCGCCCTGTCTTCACCGAAGAGTAAAGCCATTGAAAAGCGTTCTGTCTGTCCGGCTTCCAGAGGAAATGGTCCAGACGAGTATAGCGCTCCTAAATTTACATCAAATTCCTGAGGGTCTAAGTTACCAAATGCCATAATATTCCATATTTCTTCATCCATGAGCAGGTCGAACTCATGTAGATTAAATAATTTAACGGCGGATAAACCGATTTGGTCGGACTCGTCCTTGTCGGTTTCATTATACTCAGGTTCGCCATCCGTAGGGAATCCATCACCCTCTCCGATATCGGGACCCGAATACTGTTCGTCCAACGGTCCGACACCGTCAACGCCGAGATCGTCATTCAAAGGCTCTCCTTTATCCCATATTTTGTTTCCATTCAAATCTGTAAAACCATCCCAATCTCCATCCTCATCACCTTCCCAGTGCCATTTCGGCTTACCGTCATTATAAATTCCGACGGAACCGAAAACGAATTCACCTCGCGGACTGCTTCTGCTTTCATCTATAAGACCGTCATCGTCATTGTCGATGCCGTCTCCCGGTATCGTCTCCATAAGGTCAC
>JADFMS010000053.1 GCA_022563775.1 Fidelibacterota bacterium
CGGATGGAAGAATGTGGGAGTGGTCGTTGGAAGACCCAAGAGTTAATGAAATCGACGGAGATCTTTATCTGACATATGTTACAACCGCGACTCCCAGTCCTCCAAGCGCGGTACGAAAGCGGTTGGGCATTCCCATGCCGGAAGACAGCACGCATCCCAGAACCGCTTTGGCAAAGATTAAAAAGTTCAATGAGTTCGAACGCTATGGCATCATTACTCCATATGGCGCTGATGAACGCGATGTCGTACTCTTTCCTGAAAAAATCGGCGGAAAATATTCCGTGCTTCATCGACCGGCTAACTGGGTAGGAGAAGAATACGGAACCTCAGGTCCGGCTATCTGGTTTGCCACGACTGATAGCCTTGATCAAAAGATATCGAATCATAAGCTTGTAATGAAAGCTGAAGCGGAGTGGGAGGGGAATAAATTAGGAGCCGGACCTCCTCCCATAAAAACGGAATCCGGCTGGCTTTTGATTTACCATGGCGTCGACAATAACAATATCTACCGGGCTGGAGCTGCGCTTTTAGACTTGGAAGAGCCGTGGAATGTGCTTGCCCGGACACGAGATCCTATTCTTGAACCCGAAGAAAAATGGGAATTAGAAGGTGATGTTCCAAATGTGGTGTTTCCCGAAGGTATGGTTGTCGTTGACAATTCGCTCATAGTTTTTTATGGCGCCGCTGACAAAGTTTGTTCCGCTGCTTCCGTTAACTTAGATGAATTTATTGAAGACTTACTTTCGGAGGGGAAATAATTATCGTAAAACTTAAACGTCATTCGGGGAATCCCATTTTGAAACCTGTAAAGAAGAATAAATGGGAGAGTGGCGCCGTCTTTAATTGTGCCGCGGTATATGATGGTGAAAAAACCCATTTGCTGTACCGCGCAATCGGTGAATATGACATCTATATCTCTACGTTAGGTCATGCCGTTAGTGAAGACGGTTTAAGTTTTCAACGTCATGATAAGCCGGTATTCGAACCTAAGGAGCAATATGAGCGGTTCGGCTGTGAGGACCCAAGGATAACTCAGATTAACGGTAAATTTTATATTACTTATACTGCTCTGTCAAAACGCGCCTGGTCAGGCTCCGGTAACAGAGTCGCCCTCGCAACGACAAAGGACTTTCGGACCTTTGAGAGGCATGGCATCATTCTACCGGATATGGAAAATAAAGACGTAGTTATCTTCCCGGAAAAAGTTAAAGGGAAATACGTCATGTTTCACAGGACCATGCCTGATATATGGATAGCATATTCAGATAATCTGACAGAATGGTCCGGCCATAAAAAAGTTATGGAGCCAAGAAAAGGGCTATGGGATGGCGAGAAAATAGGCGCCGGTGCGCCGCCGATAAAGACTGAAAAAGGATGGTTATTATTTTATCACGGTGTCGATAAAGATAAATTCTACAGACTTGGAATTGCCTTGTTTGACCTGGAAGATCCGGCAAAGTTAATCGCAAGACAGGAAGAACCGATTCTTGAACCCGAAGAAAAGTGGGAATTAGAAGGCGATGTCCCTAACGTTGTATTCAATTGCGGGGTTGTGGAGATAGATGACACCTATTACGTTTATTATGGCGGCGCTGATACCGTTATAGGCGTCGCGACAGTGGGCAAGGCAGAATTTATCGACTTTTTATAGGTCTTTATTTCTGAACCGTGATGATAAAAATTTTCTTAATTTGCAGGACGTTTCTAAATAGATGATCAATAGTTTAACGACCGGACTAATTTCGATAACACTGTGCGCCGTGTTCTTGTCATGCGGTTCAGAGGAAAATGAAGCCGGTTCCGGCGGCATCGAGTACTGGACAGCGCCGAGCATAGAGCTGTCGAGATTTGAAAAAAAGGTGGTAGATAAATGGACCTCCACCCACAAGGAGACTCCGATAGACTGGAAAACTATACCTGCCGGTATAACCTCTGAAGAGGTAATACTCACCGCGATTGCCACCAGGACCGGTCCCGATGTCATTTCAAATATATTCGGAGGGTTTGCCGCTCAGCTTGCCGATGCAGGTGTAATCGTTGCTCTCGACACGTTACCCGGTTTTTGGGACGTTGTTGAGAAGCGAAAAATGGCGAATATCGTCCGGAACGACTGGTTCTACAAAGGACATATTTACGTGATGCCGATGTACACTAATCCTGAGATGGTCTGGTACAACAAAGAAATGCTCGATAAGTTCGGGATCACCGAACTTCCGAGAACGTATAGTGAGTTTTTCAGACTGTTAGAAATGGTATGTATTCCCAACAAGGTCTATGGATTGACGGCTGACGTCTCTTCTAAATGGTACAGTAGATGGTTCGATTATCTGACTCTTTACGCAAGCGCATCGGGAGGTGAACAGTACATTGATGTAGATAAAAACGAAGCTTTTCTCGACAGCAAATATGGGATTGCGGTCACGGAGTTCTTTTTTAGGTTATTCGATGAAGGATACGCGCCTCGATTTGAAATACAGGATGGGTTTGAAAAGGGGGTTTTCTTTGCCTCTATAAAGGGCGCTGGAAGTACAGTAAGAATAAAAAAGCTATACCCCGACCTGAAATATGAGATAGCCCCGATGTTGGTACCCGATGATTACCCGGAGGACGCGCCTGTCTATACGCTTGCCGAGTCTAAAGGTATGGTACTCTTTGAGTCCTCAAATAATAAGGATAAGGCTTGGGAATTCATGAAATGGTATTTCAGCGGAGAACATGACTCACTCTGGATTGCTTTGACGAACTATCTTCCTGCCCGGGAAGACTTGACAAGTAATCCTATCTTTACAAGCTATTTTGATGATAATCCCACCGCAAAATTATATGCGGATATTCTGGACTTTACAGTTCCTCTTGTCCTGACGGCAAAAACTGTTGAAATTCAGACGAGTCTCAACAGGGAATTATGGCAGCCGATAATTTTCGGCGTTAAGTCACCGGTGCAAGCATCGCGCGACGCAAATACGGCTATTCAGAGGATACTGAAATCGGGACCTCCGATTCTTAATTAAAAGTAAAATGAACGCATTTCCGGATAAGAATTGAGTAAATTAGCAGGTCTGGGGCTTATAGCCGCATACGTTATTCACACTATTATTTTCTGGTTGTATCCTTTTCTGTGGGGGTTGGTTATTGCTTTTAAAAGATGGAACATCATTTCTCCCGAAAAGGAGTTTATCGGCCTAAGTAACTTCACGGGGGTTCTATATGACCCGTTATTCTGGATATCATTTAAAAATTCCCTTTATTTTATGGCGGTATATGTCCCGCTGTCGATTGTCTCTGCCCTTGGAGTAGCATTGTTACTCAGTCGGATTAAGTTTTTGCAAGCCTTCTTTGCGACCGGATATTTGATGTCCTATATCTCTGCAGGTGTTGCCTATTCCATCGTCTTCAGTCTTCTCTTCTCCGGAGATGGACTTATCAATACATGGCTGAGTAAAATAAATATAACGATCCCGTGGTTCTCCGACCCCGATATCGCCATGGCTTCTATCGCGCTGATCGTCGTTTGGAAATTTCTGGGCTACTATAGTTTGATTTTCCTGGCGGGATTACAGGCTATTCCGAAAACTCTGTATGAATCTGCGTCAATCGACGGGGCGAGTGAATGGGTACAATTTTTTAGGATTACCGTTCCGCTTCTTAGCCCCTCATTTACCATAGTTCTGATTTTCGCCGTCATGTTGTCTTTCAATATTTTTACGGAACCTTACATGATCACGGGTGGCGGACCGCTTGACAGTACACAGACTTTTGTAATGCAAATCTATCATCAAACGTTCACTGCGCTGCACGCCGGCTATGGGTCCAGCTTCGCAATTATTGTAGCGGCTATCAGCTTCGCGTTTGTCTTCGTGATAAGGAAGACAGTGGAAAGGGACGTAACATGATCGTAATCCGGGATAAGAAAAGTAAAAAACAGCCACGCGCAATCAAATTGGTCATCGTCTATACTCTTCTCTGCTTGGGATTGATCGTCATGGTTTTTCCCTACATCTGGATGATTCTGGCTTCGTTCAAGATTCCATCGGAAATCTATGATAGATTCTTCCCTTCACGCTTCACTCTGGAAAATTATTATATGATTTTTTCAGCCGGGCAGAGCGGTTCCGGCAGTCCGTTCATAAGGTCAGCTTTCAACAGTTTGGTTGTATCCTCGATAGCGACTTTTTCTGTTGTGCTTATTGGTTCGATTACAGGTTATGCGCTGGCTCGATTACGGTTTTGGGGGCGAGATTTTTTAAATAGTTTTGTCCTATTCCAAATGCTGTTTCCGGCAATTCTGTTCTTGATCCCGCGTTTTTTGTTAATGTTGGAATTAGGATGGATAAATACATACCAGGGCATGTTCTCTCCGTTCATGGTAAGCGCCTGGGCTATTTTTCTTTATACGCAATTCTATAAGACTATTCCGCAGGAGCTGATTGACGCAGCCAGAATAGATGGTTGCTCGGAACTAAGAATAGTTTTTTCCGTGATGCTTCCCTTATCTAAATCGGTTACGGCAATCGTAGCCATCTTTACCTTCATGAGCACTTGGGATGAATTCTTGTGGTATATTATTGTCACTAAGGATTACGACTTGATGCCTTTGAGCGCGCTGTTAGGTCTTTTTACAAGGGGAGAATACAATTCTTACCCGGGAATCCAAACCGCCGGCGCCGTAATTTTAACTGTGCCGATCCTGATTTTATTCTTTTTCTTTCGGAAGTCCTTTTCCAAAGGAATTGCCATGTCGGGGATAAAAGGGTAATGGCGATAGTCCCGAAGTGATTAATATAGTTTCAAAGTTTTTTTATCGATTGGGACATTATACAACTCGGTAAAGTATGCCCCCAAATCTTACATATTATTTAGACTGATCAATACGTAATAAATGTAAGGTGAGGACGATCTTTAATACAAAAATAATCTCTGCCAAGACCGACATGCCTCTGCGAGTAATTGTATGTAATCGGAACGGCATAGAACATAGGTTGTAAGACATTGACAAATTATTCGAGTTGTTTAAACCTTTTAGCTCGCTACAGACAATTGACGCAATAGCAATCTTTAATAAATTACATGAACAGACATGGGAAAGTTGGGATTCATCCACTCTGAAATCCTTACTTGTGATGCTCAAGAATATTTTTTATGAAATATATGTTTTACCAATTGAGAAAAAGGAGAGGAGATTCTCTATTCAAAAGATAAAAGAAAAGTTATCGAAGGATAAAAAGAGATCCTGATTTAACAATGCATATTGATCACTTCCCGCAAAACATATAAGAGCCTTTAATCTTCCTTCTCATAGGTTTGTTCAAATATATCGGGTTTACAGGTATAGTATTCTCCCTCGACTCCGCGAATAATCCAATCGAGTTCACTTGCTATCGCTGTTCCTTCGAGAGTTTCTATATCTATTTTTAAGGGATTCATAGTTCTCCAGGATTTATCCATATCGGGTATACCAAGGAACTCACATACCTTGGCTATATTTCCTCGGTTTAACTGAATTGCATCTATCACAACTGATTTCTTCCTGTATTTCATTTATCTCCTCACACAAAATAGCTATAAAAGGTTTTATTTATAGCCGTTGACGTGAATCATAACTTTATGTTGTCTTGGTCGCATTTTGGACACATTTATAGATTCACAATATAGCAACATCGTACTGTAATGCAAAAATTAAATCACCGAAAGGGTGTCATAGAAAACGTACCGATTACATGTCCGACATCTTGGGACGATTTTAATGTATCTAAAATAACCAGGGAAGTATCTCACGCAAGGGGTGCACTCCAGTCAATAAAAGCATATAAAGAACGAAACAATGAATATATGTGTTCGAGAGGTATTTCCCCTTGAAGTTAACTACAAATTGCGCTATTCTTTAATAAGATAAGTTGTATTAAAGAAAACCTGCCGTTTGAAGAGTAGTATTGTGTTATTTTTAAACCCGATTGGGCTCTCCTATTAGAGGAGTGAGTTCAATTAAGTGGGAAGTTTAAAAAACTTTAAAAGGAGGAATCGAAATGAAAATTTCAAAAGTCGTTCTACTGATAATAATGCTTATTGTTGTTTCGTGCGGAGGCGGGCAAAAAACAGTCCAAACGGATCCGGACAGACCCGATTGGGTAGACCGCGGAGGTGGAGCGTTCCCGGCTGAAGCTGCCTCAGGCTCAGCATTTTATGGTGTAGGGCCTGCTGATGCAGTGTCGCACCCTACCACGACCTCTCGAAGAACGGCAGCAGACTTAAACGCAAGAGCTGATTTGGCAAGGTCTTTTCAAACCAAAATAGAAGAATTAGTAAAGGCATATGAAAGAGTCGTGAGTGACGGAGAAATGGCAAACGTAGAATCCTTTCATCAACAGGCTACCACCGGATTTACCAGTCTCACTTTGGTCGGTGCCGCCATTATAGATCGTTATTATGATCGTGATGAAAAAACTCAGTATTCACTCTGCCGGATGGACGTTGAAAGTTTTAAAGACCAGTTAAAGCAATTGAATGATCTAGCTGAAGAAGTCGAACAAATTATCATCGAGAACGCAGATGCGGCATTTGATGAGCTCACAAAGATGCCGAATCAGCAATAGAAAATGGGACCCATATCAGGATTTACAGTAGCTCTGCCGTTTTTAATTATAATATTGGTATATATGGTAAAGCAACATGAATTAGACCATATAAGGAAAAAAAGCAAAACTGAGTTAAATATCATAGCTGTATTACTAAATGATTCTTTTAAAAGAGCAGACAAGGGGGGAAGTGATATGGCTAAATCTTATTTCGTCGAAAGTATAAGAGAATCAGAAGCAGAGGGCAAATTTTCGAAAATCAGTCGCGGGATTCTACTGGATGAGCTTCTAAAGGAAACTCAGGATACGAATTAAGATTAATTATAGTCATAGTCGCGATTAGTTTTGGATAGGAAGTGTGATCACGGGTGTGCCCTTGATTCCCCTATTCGTCACTATTGCTACAATCGTTACTCCGTTGATTAAGCCGACCGTGGTTAGCGTAAATTCCTTATCATTAACCGCAGATATAGTATGAACTCGCTGTGAGTTTATGGGTTCAGCTCCGAGAGGTCTTACGTCCGTTATCCCGATAAAACTCTTTTTTCCGCCACCGAGTTGAGCCGGTTTTCTCCAGTAGATCACAGCGTTTGAAGCTATGTAACGTACTTCCTGAAGCAGGATATCAGATTCACTCTTGGTGATGATTTCTTCCGGTCCGGTCCCGATTTTAGATGATATAGCTGCCCCGATAATCAGTAGTAGTATTGAAAGTATCATCAGTTTTTGTGCGTTCATCTGTTTTGTTCTCTAATTGCTAAACATTCTAATTTAATGTTAGTCATAATAATATGTAACTAATAAGAAAAGTAAATGATACTGATTACATTTATTTTATTGCAACAATTTAATATTTTTTACGTTGTATTAAAGTGAGGTTCAATACGATATGTAATTAGAAGTTGGGTATATAATTTTTTAATGCAACAGAACAGATAAGAATTGGGTAAATTAACGGCAATCAGTCGAAGTCAAAAGCGCGGTAGCAAGAAGACTATTTAGTTATGAGCCTAATTTTACTTTTTTTGTCATTTTGGATATACACCTCAACGAATAGTGTTTCCATCTTGGCTGAAAACAGAGAAAAACTCGCGATAGATTTTGTTGCACACGACCTGTCCGGTAAAAAATTTGAAGGATCGACACTGCTTGGGAAAACGGTGTTACTTGATTTTTGGGCAGTTTGGTGCGCTCCATGTATTGCGGCCTTTCCGGAACTGAACAGACTTGAAGCAGAATTGAAAGAGAGTAATTTCGAAATTGTGGGGATCGCACTCTATTCGGGCAACAGCGATGATATAAAAGAAACGTTAGACAAGCATGTTATTAATTACCGGATTCTAATTGGAGACAACGATGAATTGTCTCAAAGGTATGGAGTTATCGGGTTTCCTACTTACTTTCTTATTACACCGGAAGGCACTGTATTCAAGAAATATGTTGGTGAACTGCCGGGTCTTTTCGACCGGATTAAAAAGGACGTAGAGAAAATTAACAAAAAATATGATCAAGCCGGCTCTGATCAAGGAGTAGTCAATGGGATATAGTTTTAATTCAAATTATTATCTGCTACTATTTTCAATATTATTTTCTATCGCATGTGGAAAATCTGATTGGAAAGCGGCGGCAACCAAGGAAGAAGGGAAACTCTCCGCAGACGCAGAGAAAGTGGTTGAATATTTATTAACCGATTGGGATAAGCAATTTCATTCTACGGATATATCTACCGCAATGGACAATTTAGGAATGAAGCAGGATGATAAAATGCGTTTGCAGATAGGGGAACATTTTAGAGAGAATACTAACCTGGCTCGAAATCTACGTTATTGGGGCCCGAACAATTACCTATTGAACAATGATGAGAAACGAATTGCGAAATACATTATATTTATTTTTGAGAAGAATAATCGGTATCCGACACTGTCCGAAGCTTCGATCGCTCTTGAATTTGAAGAAGAATATATAAAAGAAAGATTAGTCTTTATCAACGAAGCGGGACTGATTCATCCGTCAGATAATGAGATCCGTTATAGTCTTGTCGATAAATACAACACATGGGGAGGTCCTCTTAGGTACAATTTTCATACAGCTACCGTTGAGGGTGAAAAGCCGTTCGGAGTTTGGTGAGCGGTTGATTTTCTCCTGTTGGTCAACAGAGCATATCCCGATAAAAAAATACATATAGAAGACTCCTGCTCGCATTGTTATCTGAGGATAAATACGGATATAGATTCCGGAACTATTACAGCGCTCGACCCCGAAACAACATGGATTCAACAAGGAGGTGGCTGAGCAGTCGATAATCTCTTCTGGTCAGAAGAGCACGTAAACGAGTTTCTTGATGAATATCCTGAATACAAAGAACTTAAT
>JADFMS010000054.1 GCA_022563775.1 Fidelibacterota bacterium
ACTTTCAGAGAAAATTATGAGATCAGGGCGACAGACATAGATGTCAATGAACCCTGGTTATCGAATTTGGACGTTAGAGATTTCGAAGCGGTCAGAAGTGAGAGCGAAGAATTTAAGCCGGATTACATATTTAATCTCGCTGCGCTTACCGACCTTGAATTTTGCGAAAATAATCCCCGTGAAACATATTTAACGAACACAGTGGGAGCTGAAAACGGCGCACTTATTTCGGAGGAATTAGGCATCCCGTACGTGTTCATCTCGACGGCGGGGATATTTGACGGAAAGCAGGCAACATACGACGAATACGATCAACCATTTCCCCTCAGCATCTATGGAAAATCGAAATATTATGCCGAGCTTGCGATTAAAGATATATGCTCCAAATATTTTATATTTCGCGCCGGATGGATGATGGGAGGCGCCCGGAAAGACAAGAAATTCGTGCATAAGATTATCAAGCAGTTAGAGGCCGGCGAAAAAGAACTGCACGTCGTGACCGATTTGAAGGGTTCTCCGACCTATACATACGATTTCGCACGGAACGCTTCGAAGATGATCTCAACGAACTTCTATGGGTTATATAACATGACATGTGAGGGAGGACCTACCCGCTACGATGTAGCCCGGGAGATGCTGAAGATTCTCGGCTTAAGCAGCGAGATAACGCTTACCGAAGTCGACTCAAACTACTTTATAAAGGAATATTTTGCACCAAGACCTGAATCCGAGGTACTTGAAAACTTAAAGCTGAAACTCAGAAACCTCGATGAAATGAGAGAGTGGAATGTAAGTCTTGAGGACTATTTAAGGAAAGATTGGTCGCATATCATGAAGGTTAACATCGAATCTAATGCCGTTGTTTAGTCCTCGGGGACTGCATTGAAAGAAAATCGTGAAAGAAACATATGATTATGTAGTTATCGGCGCCGGTGTGGCCGGACTCTCTTTTGCGCATGCAGTCGCTAAAAACGGAAAAAGCGTCCTCATACTCGAAAAAGATAAACAGATCGGCGGCTTATCTCAAACGCTTGAGTATAAGGGCTTCAGGTTCGATTACTGCGCTCACAGGTTTCATACGGCAGACAACCAGCTGCTGAATGAGGTAAGATCAATAGTCGGACCTACATTTAAAAGGCATGTCAAAAAAAGCAGAATTTATATGTTCGGCAGTTATCTCAAATACCCGTTTGAGCTCCAAAATTTACTTCGGGCTATGAAACCCACTCAAGCTATCAAAGCGATATTTTCATTCGGGATAAATTTCACTGTCCGACAAATCCGGACTCTTCTAAAGATTGAGAAAACTAAATTCAAGAATTATCAGGATTGGTTTAGCTATTATTTTGGGAAAACACTGTATCTCATCATGTGCGAACCGTATACAACTAAAATATGGAAGACTAATCCCGACGAAATTTCCGCTGACTGGGCTGACCAGCGTTTTCAGGGGATAAAGCTAACGGAGCTTGCTAAGAGAGTTGTAAAAAAACTCCTGAAACTTGATTTCTCATCATATTCGCTCGAGGACGACAGTTTGGCTCCGGACGGGGGCGAATTTTATTACGGCGAGAGGGGAGCACAGGAGATTCCTGATGGATACGCGCGCGCTGAATAAACTCGATGCGGAGATTCTAACCAAGGTAAATATAGAAAAAATAAACGAAGAGTCGAAAGAGATAGAATTCGTGATAAAAGGAGACAACGGAAGCATACTCAGTGCTTCTGCGAAAGAGTCAATTATCAGCACTATCCCGTTGCATGATTGTTACAACTACATCGGCCGCGGCGATGATGAAGTGAAATCGAATCTTGAGAGTTTGAAGTACATGGATATTATCTTTGTCTATCTCCTGTTGAATAAACCGCAGGTGAGCAACGATCACTGGCTTTACTTCCCCGATGAGGATATAATTTTTAACAGGTCGGTTGAATTTACGAATTGGTCGAAAAAGATGTCGCCTGAGGGTAAAACAGCTCTATGCCTTGACATAACTTGTTTTGAAGGAGACGAAACATGGGAGAAAGATAATAAATCTCTCGTCAAAGAATGCATCGAATCGGCAAGCAAGGTCGGATTGATCGATGCGGAGGAAGTTGAAGATACGCTGGTTATCAGAGTCAAGAATGCTTATCCCTTTTACGATCTCGATTATAAAGATAAATTAATGAAAGTTGTGCAATTCTTAGAAAGCGAAAATGTGATCCACTGCCTCGGCAGAACGGGTATATTCAGGTATAACAACTCGGACGGTTCAATCGAGATGGGGATAGAATTAGCCAAGAGGCTATTGAAAAACGAATCCGGGGTTACCGCTCTTGATTATGAAGTAAAAGAGGTCACCTATTAGTAAATTTTTCATTATGAAGAAAACAGGTAATAAGCTCGTGCCAATCCTAAATTGATTTTAGCCAAACTAATTTCGACCAAACTGTTCAGCCTGAAACAGGTCATATTTTACACTACGATATTTGGAGCAGGAGTAATTCTCATCAATGTGACAGCAAAGTTATTTTCGTTATTCATTGAATTCAGTTTTTTTGCTTACTGGCCCTTCGGAATATTCATGCCCCGCATTCCGACGGTTACCAACGTTATGGATACGTTTCTCGCATTATTTGTATTCACAGCCGTTGTTTGGAATTTTTCGAAAATCCGTTCGAAGATTTCATACCTGTACATCTCTGTGATAGTTTTAATAATGCTGTCGAACCTTGTACAGGGCTATCATGAAGGATTCGTAAGGCCGGTTGCAGGAGGCGAAACTAAAATCCAGAATTACAATGAAGCATTGAACGTAATAAGTACTCTCAACTTTCTATCTAATTTCGAAGATAATCAGCCAAACCTACTTCGCCACTCGCAAAATCATCCGCCCGGTGCGA
This sequence comes from Fidelibacterota bacterium, assembly GCA_022563775.1. The sequence goes on from JADFMS010000054.1 coordinate 2,887, forward strand.
CTCTGATTTACTATCCTGCTATTAAGCTTGAGCTGAACCCCGAAGTGATCTCTCTGCTGATACTGATGATTTCCGCCGGAGTAAGCATTTTAGCCCTGAACAAGCTGTTTCGGAAGTGGTTTTCTCAGGAAGAAACGGAATATGCATCGTTTTTGTATTTCCTCATTCCGAGCATCCAAATTTATTATTTATCCTCTCTCGACGCCCTTATTGCATCGTTTTTATTGTCAGCGCTCTCGTATTTCGCAGTTGATTATCGATTCGTAAGTATATTGGGTGCGGCGTTTTCTCTCATAATCGTATTTTCCCTTAGCTTTGCATCGGTTTTTATTCTGCCTGTTTTGTTCGGATATGAATTCTTCCGGCATAAAAGTATAAAAAACAGTCTCATCATCCTCGCCGTTATGATCTTCTTTTACATTATGCTTTACTTCGCAACAGGTTTTAATTACATCAACTCGTTTTTTATCGCGTCCCAATTGGAAAATACACATGGGTTTCTGCTTTTTTATGACCCAGTCTCTTATGTTTTCTCACGAATTGAAAGCATATTGGAAATACTCATCTTTTTCGGACCATTTCTGATAATCGCCGCTGTCAGGGGACTACCAGCTTTGAAGAAAAACCATCCTGATTTGTTTTTACTTACACTGCTGGGAACAGGCTCATTAATGATGATGTTCCTTGCAGGCGCTTACAGAATCGGTGAGTCGGCGAGAGCGGCGATGTTCATTTATCCCTACCTCCTGTTCCCCGTTATTTCACATCTAAAAGAGATCAACTCGGAAATGTATGAGCGAAATCAATTACTCGCTCTCGTATTTGTTCAGGCTCTCGTAATGCAGCTGTTCGGAGATTATTTCTGGTAACATTCAGCCATTCTCATTAAGCAAGGCGTCATATAAGTTAATGTGTATATTCGCTACCAACTCCCAGCAGTAATTCCGGGTTTTTGTCCGGGCGTTCTGAATTAGAGTATCTATCAGTTCTTCTCTAACTTCCTTCCGCATAGATACTATCTCATTTTGCACCTTATAATATATTGAAAAGTGTCCACGAAGGTGTGACGTATCTACAATTACGAGAAATTATCATGTTTAATATTGAGGATTTAAAAAAAGGAGCGACAAAACTCACTCCTTTTTAAGCTATTCAAGTGGTTACGCAATCCCATACAAGTTCGCCATCTCGACCGGAATATCCAAATAGATTGCGATCTCTCTTCCGATTCTTTTCAGGCGTCTTGAAATTCCAGAGGACGAGCATCCAAGAGCCTTTGATATTTCTTTAACCTTATAACCCTCAATCCTTCTTATGAGAATAAGCCTGTCTCTTTCTTGTAGATTAACCAGAAAATTCTTAAAGTCGATCCTAAAGGCTACCTTATCAGCCGTTGGTGTCGTTCTTTTAAGGAAAGAATTCATCAGTATGTCCTCCGTAACTACACCTTCATTAAAATTCATAAGCTTGACATCATTATTGTAGTATCTGACTTTTGAGTAAACATCCTTAGTTCCGTTATGTCCTCGGTTTCCGAAGTGCCTCCGTTTTTCACTTCTGAGTTCACCTGCCCGGTATTGCATGTTATTCACCAGCTCTCCAATAGATAGTGCATATCCCCGTGAAAAAGCTGAAGTAAATGCAGTATATGATAGTGAGAGGATATCTTGCTTAAGATCCGCATCTCCTCTCGATATCCTGTCAGCATGCTTCTCCAAGAGGGTGTACATATCCAAATATCCCATAGTTGCCTCCTCTGTTATATGGATTATTATCCTTAGGAGGCTTTCAAATGGGTGTTAGATTTGTTTGTGCCTCCTTACAATATTTGTTTTTCTGGTTTGATTTATTCGATCTCCTTTCATTGAACTCGCTTATTTTCCTGTGTATCTGACCCCGAATCCTCATATTCTTGCAGGTTTCGATAAAGAGTCGTCTTTGAAATACCGAGTGCCTTACATACATCTTTCCCCGAGAAGGATTTATCCTCCATCAACGACAGGGCAAGAGTAATGTTATCCTATCGAGCTTTCTTGGCCGACCACCGACTCTCTCGCTTTCTCTCGTTGCAGCCAAGCCAGTAAGGGTTCTATCACGTATTATATCTATTTCAAACTCAGCCAAAGCTTCAAATACATGGAATATTAGTTTTCCACATGAAGAGCTTGTGTCAATACTCTCCTGCAGGCTCTTGAAGTACATCCTCTTCTCGTTGAGAAAGTTTATAATCTCAATAGGTGCTTGAGAGATATCCCTGGCCAATTCTAAACTTCCAGACTACTAATACATCGTCCTCTCTCATGAATTCTAATGCATTATCTAATACCCCTCGATCAGATTTAGCTCCACTCGCATAGTCTTGGAATATCTCTTTGCAGTCTTCTTTCTTCAGAGCGTCCATCTGCATGTTTAGATTTTGATCTACGGCTGACACTCGGGCGTAACTGAACTTGACAAAATTAACCTCCTCCCAGTGAAATGTGGAAATAGTGAATAGGGAAATGAGATGAAGGTTAAGAAGCCTTCCTTCTCTAATATACATATACGTGGAATTGTAGGGATATTTCAGGAGGGGAATGCAAACCTTTATAGTTTAAATCAATTCCTAAAGAGTCCCGAAAAGGTCAAGAGTAAGAGAAGCTGGTTTCGGGAAATTTCAATCGGGACGGGGATTTAGCACTCGAAAACGGGGTTTTAGAATAGGTTTAAGTTGCTTTTTTCAGATGTTCCGAGAAGGTATTTCATATAGCCCCCTGCCGATCTATATGTTGAATATGACCACGAATTATATTTTATAACCGTTTAATTTCTATTATAAATTTAATATTCTTTCTCTCATGAAGTTTAAATTTTACTGGACACCTTCTAATATTTCAAGAGATTTCGATATAATTGAGAGGCTATAATATGAGTACAAAAACGGACATCTTCTGCTCAATCAACGTTACAAAATATTATATAGTTATTACCCGTCCTCTGAAATTTTCTCCCTGAAATAGGGTACTGTCTTGCTCAAGCCTTCGGAAAGACTTACCTTCGGCTCCCATCCGAGAAGTTCAGTCGCACGGCTGATATCCGGACGCCTGACCTTCGGATCATCTTCCGGCAAAGACAATTTTTCGATTTCAATCTCTTTGCCCGTAGCTTTTCCTATTTCTTCAGCAAAGTCCGAGATGCTTATTTCTTCCGGGTTACCGATGTTGATAGGTTCGTTGTATTCGGATCTCATCAGCTTATATATGCCGTCAACAGTGTCATCGATATATGTGAAACTCCTTGTCTGGCTGCCGTCACCGTAGACGGTCAGTTTATCTCCTGAGAGAGCCTGGGTAATAAACGTGGGCAGCGCTCTGCCGTCGTCCAGTCTCATTCTCGATCCATAAGTATTAAATATTCTTACTATCCTCGTATCCACGCCATGGTAGCGATGATAAGCCATTGTCATCGCCTCCGCAAACCGTTTCGCCTCATCGTACACTCCCCTTAAACCTACGGAGTTTACATTCCCCCAGTAATCTTCCGGTTGAGGATTGACCTTCGGATCACCATATACTTCCGAGGTCGAAGCAAGAACAAAAACAGCATTTTTCGCCTTTGCCAACCCGATGCTGTTCAACGTTCCCAATGAGCCGACTTTTAAAGTTTGTATGGGATAATTTAGATAGTCTTTCGGGCTCGCCGGTGAAGCGAAATGCAGTATGAAATCAAGTTTTCCTTCAACATAGATATAATTGGTAACGTCATACCGAATAAGCTTGAACATCGGATTACCGATCAGGTGCTTGATGTTATCTTCGTTACCCGTGAGAAGGTTATCCATGCAAATGACATCGATCCCCTCTGCTATCAACCTGTCGCAGATATGAGAGCCCAAAAAACCCATACCGCCTGTCACGAGCGCCTTCACTTAATTATCCCCTCTCAAACCATGAATTGTGAGTATACAAATAATAAGAATTTGTTACTTTAAAACTTCAATTTAAAGTTATCTAGCCTGAGAAATGACGAAAAAGATAGTAGCAAGACTCGCAAGTATGCTCGTAGTCTGCGTCAGAAACTCGGAATAGTCGAACGGCTCACCTTCTTCTTTTAGCGATACCTTAATTTCATCTCCCTCATGCACTGTCGGATCAAACCAGAATCTTTTCTGGAATTTGACGACACTGCCGTCCGCACGGGCTATCAATACTTCCCCCCTGTCTGCATTCCTATGAAACCCGCCGGCTCTGTTGAGGTAATATCTCGCCTTTTTCCCACTACTGTATTTTATCAAACCCGGAGCGTTCACCGCACCGTTTACATAAACTACTTTTGGACTCTTGGGTATCATTATCTGATCCCCCGGAAGCAAAACAAGGTCTTCCTTCCCCGATCTTTTCTTGAGAACTTTTTCGAAATTGACAACGACTCTTTGTCCATCCCGCGTCAGACGCGCTCCTCTTAAGAATGGATTACCGGTCAATCCGCCTGACCGCTCGACCAAATCAAAAATATCTTCATCCGGTTTCTGAAGCACGTATTCTCCCGGAAATTTTACTTCACCGGAAATGAAAACAACACCTTGCAGCTGCCGGAAGGGATGTCTGCGGATGGTCACTCTGTCAAACTCCTGAAGCAGAAACATTTCGCCGTCCTCTCCGTCATTCGAGAGGATCTTAGGAAGATCGACTTTGATAATCTCCGCCAATATGTTTTCAGAAAGATTCCAGGGATCTATTCTTGCTATCTCTGCCTGAAATCTGAACACATCATCATTCAGCCTTATCAGGTCGGCACTGTCAAGATAAGTCAATCGTTTGAAGCCAATATCGAGCATTCCTCCGGCTTTGACTACCAAATCGTATAGAGTCATATTTTCCAGAAGATCATATTTTCCGGGGCGCAGAATATGACCTGAAATGGTTACGGTAGGAGCATCTTCCATCTCACGAACCGAATAGATTTTGACCTCGTCAAGCTTTTTCAAAACTATATCGTGCAGGGTATCTCCTTCTAATGCGCTCAACAGGTTAACCTTCAGCAGTTCCTTGGTCGAATCATCGTGTGAGCGCACGATTTCTACCCTATTGAGAAATGCATCGCCCAAAACTCCACCCGATTCTTCTATCAGATCCGATAAACGCATATCCTGAATCCATTCATACGTACCGGGTCTTGATACGGGACCCTCAACCGAAATCAAATTTCTCTTGAAATCAAGAATTGAAAATACCGACACTACATCGCTGTCTATGAGTTTAAAATCTTTCCGGCTGCCATTCATTATGGACTTATAGTCAATGTCAATTATTTTTCGCTCTTCGGGATATTCGTCCCTTTCTTCGAACGGAACGATCCTGTCTATCTGTATTCGGTCTATAAACGCCGTCGGCTTTAATCCACCCGATATCGTCAGCAGATTCTTCAATCCGTCATTCGTTTTTAATTCGTATAGAGCGGGCCGGTGCACCTCACCTGAGATCGCAACCTGTCTGCCTCTTCTGGGAACGAAGATAGTATCGCCGTCATGTAAACGAATGTCCTTTTTAGTGTTGCCGTACAAAATGTAAGAGTATAGGTCAAGGCTTGCCGCCAGTTTTCCGCCCCTCAATACTCTGATGTCCCTGAAAGAACCCTGACTGTTCGGTCCGCCCGCAAAAT
>JADFMS010000055.1 GCA_022563775.1 Fidelibacterota bacterium
TCCCTGCTTGCCATCAAAACAACTTGACACGTCACCCGGTCAAGTACGATACCGAAATATAGTTCCTGAGCGATGTCAATTCCTTCTTCGATAAGAACTTTTTGTACTTCCTTCCCTTCGGGTCCCGTTTGGTGAGTAAGAAGATTCATTCCAATGATATTTCCTGCATGTTCCTCTGCTTCCCCGGCATTCGCGGCAAGCTTTACTCCGCCGCCTTTACCCCTGCCGCCTGCATGAATTTGCGCTTTTACGACAACCGTACCGCCTAAGTCTTCGGCTATCTTCCGTGCTTCCTCTTTAGTCGAAGCAACGCCTCCGCGTGGTACGGGAACTCCGAATTCTCTCAGTATTTCTTTTGCCTGGTATTCATGAATTTTCATAATGTTATACTCGTCCCGCTTTTGCCTTCAAGCGCGCTCGCGATATCATCAACGGAGCAAATGATCGCTTTCGCTCCTCCTTCCTCCAAAAAGTTCAAAGCCGACTCAATTTTCGGCCCCATGGAGCCGGGAGGGAAATGCCCTACCTCCAAATATCTCCGCGCGTCTTCCGCCTTCAATTCACTTAGAAGTTCCTGTCCCGGTGTATTAAAATTCAAATACACTCCATCGACGGCTGTTGCCATAAGAAGAGTCGATGCGCCAATCTCCCTGGCAAGAATCGCTGAAGCAAAATCTTTATCAATTACAGCATCAACTCCCTCAAGTTTTCCATCTTCATCTTTCCGGACGGGAATACCTCCACCGCCCGCAGCAATGACTACCATCCCGATATCCACGAGATGTTTGATTACATCGGCGTCAATTATCTCCAAAGGAACGGGCGAGGCGACTACCCGACGATACTTACCGTGAGAATTTTCAGTCAACTTCCAATCACGCTCATTTCTGAATTTAATTGCTTCCCATTCGTCATATGATGGCCCTATGGGTTTGGTAGGATTATCGAAAGCGTCGTCAGATGGATCCACCAAAACTTGCGTCACCAGAGCGACAACCGGATTATCCTGATTTGCACTTTTAAGAGCATTCATCAGAGTCTGTTGCAGCATGTATCCCATCGTACCTTCTGTCTCGGCAACACATACACCGAGAGGATTTACAGGTACCACGTTACTCGCCATCTCCGCTCTTATTAACGCATCACCCACTTGAGGTCCATTGCCGTGTGTAATAACAACATCGAAACCATTTTGAATGCACTTTACCACTCCATTAAGACTTTTACGGCTATTTTCAAATTGTTCGGCAATAGTGCCTCTCTGCCCTGATGAAATTATTGCGTTGCCACCAAGAGCAATAACTACAAGTTTTGACCTTCTCTCGTTCATATATCTTTTAGTATTTCCTTTATATCGGTGTCGCCGATTTCCTCAAGCTCGTATGTTGCTCGCACAACCGGTTTTTGTATGTTAATAAGTTTGGTAAGATCAATCGGCGTGCCAATGATTACCACATCGCAATCCACAGCGTTGATAGTATCTTCTAAGTCTTTGATCTGTTCATCTCCATAACCCATCGCAGGAAGCAGAATCCCTATCTCGGGGTACGACTCAAAAGTGTCCTTGATGGTTCCGACGGCATACTCCCTCGGGTCAACAAGTTCATCCGCATCTGCTTCTTCCGCAGCTACCACTCCCGCTCCATACTTCATCCCGCCGTGAGTAAGAGTCGGTCCATCTTCTACCACTAATACGCGCTTGCCTTTTACCAAAGCCGGATCTTCCAATGTCACGGGAGAATTCGCCTCGATAATAATTGCGTCGGGATTGACAGAATTAATGTTATTACGAACTCTGTCAATATCATTTCTATCGGCAGTATTTACCTTATTGATGATCACAACATCTGCCATCCGAAGACATGTGGTTCCCGGATAGTATGTCAATTCGTGCCCGGCACGATGTGGATCGACAACGGTAAACATTATATCGGGTTTATAGAACGGCATATCGTTATTTCCTCCGTCCCAGATTATTACATCCGCTTCCTCCTCAGCCTTTCTGAGGATAGCTTCGTAATCAACTCCGGCGTATACAATGTTTCCTCTTGCAATGTGCGGTTCATATTCCTCACGTTCCTCAATAGTCACCTGATGCTTATCTAAATCATCATAATCAGCAAACCGCTGCACAGCCTGAGCTACCAAATCTCCATAAGGCATCGGATGTCTTATGACAGCAACCTTTTTACCCATTTCCTTTAACACTTCCGCCACTTTTCGGGTCGTCTGGCTTTTACCGGAGCCTGTCCGAACGGCACATATCGCCACTACGGGTTTGGTAGATTTTACCATCGTTTGCTCTGAACCCATCAGACTAAATTGGGCACCCAAGGCATTCACTCTTGAAGACATTTCCATTACATACTGATTCGAGACATCGCTATAAGAGAAAATGACCTGATCAATATTCTCTTCTTTGATCAACTTATCCAAATCCGCTTCGTCGTGAATTGGTATTCCATTCGGATATAACTCCCCTGCCAAAGAGGGTGGATACAAGCGACCTTCTATATTCGGAATCTGTGTCGCAGTGAACGCAACTACTTCATATTTATCATCAGTCCTGAAAACTGTGTTAAAATTATGGAAGTCTCTTCCCGCTGCCCCAATAATCAAAGTTCTAATTCTATCTCCCATTAGTTCTAACTCCTTAATAATTAAAAGCGCCATTCACAGGGGTAAGTATTCCCTTGAGACAAAAATTTATTCAGTTTCGGAAGAAACTCTTAAAGTTTTTCGGAAATCGACTTGGCTTGCTGGAATAACAGCAAATAATCTGCGCCGCCGGCTTTTGAATCAGTTCCAGACATATTAAAACCGCCAAATGGGTGAACTCCCACTAATGCACCCGTACATTTTCTATTAAGATACAAGTTTCCTACGTGAAATTCACGAGCGGCTTTTTCCCAATTATCCTTATTGTCGGTGTAAACGGCTCCTGTAAGTCCATAAACAGTGTCGTTTGCTATATCAAGAGCATCATCAAAATCATCAGCTTTGATCACCGCAAGTACGGGTCCGAATATCTCCTCTTGAGCTATCCGGGCTCGTCTGTCAATTCCGTCAAATATGGTCGGTTTGTAATAATATCCGTTTCCTTCTCCTCGTTCACCGCCAAGGAGGAGTTCACCTTCCTTTTTCCCTATTTCCACATACTCTTCAATTTTTCTCAGAGAAGATTCGTTGATTACCGGTCCCATAAAATTTTCTTTATCTGTGGGGTCGCCTAATTTCAGAGCTGACGTTTTCTCGATCACCTTTTTCATAAGTACTTCATGAACGTCCTCTACAACAATCAATCGTGAGCATGCAGAGCACTTTTGCCCGTTATATCCGAACGCTGAGCTTACTACCCCTGTGGCTGCCTCTTCAAGATTTGCCTCTGAGTCGACAATAATGGCATCTTTTCCACCCATTTCCGCCACTACTCTCTTTATCCAAAATTGCCCATCCGTCATTTCTGCTGCTGCTTTATTAATACCTAATCCAACTTCCATTGAACCTGTAAAGGAAATAAACCTCGTCTTCGGATGTCGAACAAGTTTCTCTCCGGCAAGAACGCCAGGACCAGTCAAATAATTTAATACTCCTGGTGGTAAGCCTGCCTCTTCCATAATGCTCACTAGCTGATAAGCAGTAGCAGGCGCGTCAGAAGAGGGCTTTAATACGACTGTGTTACCGGACACTATCGCTGCCGTTGCCATTCCTGAGGTTATCGCAAAGGGAAAATTCCACGGTGGAATAATTACACCTACTCCTAACGGTATATACTCCAAATAAGGCGATTCTCCGTTAATCGATACAACCTCCTTTCTGCCGGCATATCTCAAAGCTTCTTGACCGTAAAACTCAAGAAAATCAATAGTTTCCGCTACATCACCATCCGCTTCAGCCCATGATTTGCCTACTTCATAAACGATCCATGCCGCAAGTTCCATCCGCCTATCCCGCATGATGTCCGATGCTTTGAAAAGATAATCCGCTCTCTCCACCGCCGATACCCGGGACCATGATCTAAAAGCTTCAAACGCAGCCTCTATCGCCATATCTGCTTCCCGTTCACCCGCTTTTTGGAAATGACCTATTTCCTCATCAATGTTTCCCGGATTAAATGACGTAAATGTATAATCGGTTGTCATATCCTGACCGCCGATTCTTAAACTGTATGTTTGCCCTAATTTTTCTTTTACACTATCCAAAGCATTCTGCATACTTTCAATATTATTCTCATCGCTGAAATCTATTAATTCTGTGGGCTTGTATTGTCCTCTGTTCAATTAATTCCTCTTCAGCCTTCCGCTGCCATCTCTTCAATACCGTTTAAACGCCAACTCGACCGTTTCTCTTTTTTAAGAACCATCTTTGAGTACTCTTTAAGTTTTACCTTAAACTCAACCATAGTCCTTACTTTCACCAACTCCTTTGACGCTATATCACTATCAATAATACCTGATATAAACCAGGAGATTGAGCTTTTGAGATGATTCAAAGTCCCGAATTCACCTCTAAATTTCTCTTCAAGAGTGATATAATTATCTAAAATGGCAAATTTTTCCACGTCATCCGGCTCTTCCAAGAGTTCACCTGTTTTTAGATAAGTTTCTATATGCTCAAAAATCCAAGGTCTTCCGATGGCGCCACGACCTATCATTACATAATCACACCCTGTCTCCTCAAAACATCTTTTGGCGCTTTCAGGAGTATTGATATCTCCATTACCAATAACGGTAATAGAAACTGCTTCTTTTACTGACTTTATAATACTCCAATCAGCTTGCCCCTTGAAACTTTGTTCCCGTGTCCGGGGGTGTACGCTTATTCCCGCAATTCCAGCATTCTCAAACATTTGAGCGACTTCAACCGCATTGACATGCTGATCATCCCAACCACTGCGAATCTTTGCTGTAACTGGAATATCAACTGCGTTAACCACAGCCCGAACGATTTCTTCAAGATGAACTATGTCTTTTAGAAGAGCCGAACCGGCGCCTTTTTTTATCACTTTCTTCACAGGACATCCAAAATTCATGTCAAGAACATCCGGTTTCCATTTCATTACTTCTACGGCAGCAGATTCCATAGTTGACGTATCTTCCCCGTAAATTTGAATCCCGATAGGTCGTTCCTCTTCCTCATACGGAAGATAACGCAGCGTTTGTGTTGCTCCTCTGGCAATCCCCTGTGAAGACGTCATTTCTGTGTAGACTAAACCGGCGCCATACTTTTTACAAAGTCGACGAAACGGTGAATCTGTGATGCCCGTCATCGGCGCTAAAATTACCTTTCCTTCTAAATTCAGTTTTGCCATATTACCCTCCAAATCTTTTACTACGCCCAATCAATACAAGGGTAAATAGTACTAAGTATGGTCATTATTAGCAAGTGAATTTGACCTTTAGATACCGAGTTTGCTTCGTCCGTTGTACTCCTCACCAGTCTGACTTATGTCTGGCGGGCAATGACAGCGGTCCATGAGGTCAGAGTCTGTCCGACTGAAGCCAGGCGGGCAAGCCCTAACTCACACATAATAAATGATAGTCTCTCCCGTCGTTGGGAGTTCATCAGCTGACGTACAACGGCATCTCAAATTCGCGATGGAATACAAATAACAGTGCCAGCTGTGTTTATTTTTATCGCTTAGGAACCGAAAATCAATTCCTGATCAAAAAGATGGTCTTGCTTCGATAACAGTGTAACAATTATATTGTCTTTTCAAATTAAACAGGGATATTTATGAATTGTTGTAGTAGCGATACTCCGGCGGGTAAATTTTTCGATAAAGAGGCAAAGAAGTGGGCAAAAAAATATCGTAAAAAGGGTCTTGAAAAAATTACCAAAATGATGCTCTCCGGAATTGAGGAACTGGGAATTGACGGGAAAACTATACTTGAGGTCGGCGGCGGTGTCGGAGGAGCGCATCGTAAACTGTTACTTGATGGAGCCTCCAAAGCTTATGCCACAGAGCTTTCTCAAGAAATGCTTAACGCTGCTGCGGAATTATCCACGGAGAAAATTTAGAAGATAAAGTGGAATACATTTTAGGCGATATTGCTGGGATGAACGGTGAAGTCCCCGTAGTAGATATTACCATGCATGACAAAGTGATTTGCTGTTACGAATTTTCTGATGCTCTCATCGAAAAAACTCTAAACAAAACGAAAAATATTTATGCGTTTATAATGCCCAGAGATAAATTCAGAGTTGAAATTGGTTTTTGTTTTTTTAAAATATTTTCAAAGATTTTCAGATGGGAGTTTTACCCTTTTATCCATCCGGTACAACCGATTTTGGACAAAATTGAAGCAGCGGGATTCCGACTCAGATACGAGAATACAACTTTCATTTGGAAGGCGCGAGTATACGAAAAAACCGCTTAAAGGTCGAACTACGATCTTATAATTCTATAAAATGAGATTTGCGACAGATTGATAAAAGTGATTCTGCCCCATTTTTAAATTTATGGAATGATTTTCTACATATCCAATCATTTCTTAATAATTAATTTGGTTGATAGCTGCACTAAGAGTATTTTTCAGTTTCCTCATTGAAAAGGCAGACCGATTTTATGAATATGAACCAGAGCACACATTCTCAAAGGAGGAAATGGTATAACACCGCCATTTTAGCCATTTCTGCGCTCTTAGCTATGGGACTCTGGTTTTCCGCTTCCGCTGTATTACCTCAATTGACAGAAGAATGGGGCTTGAATGGCGCGCAAAAAGCATGGATGACCATGAGCGTTCAGATCGGTTTTGTTATCGGAGCGCTCTTAAGCGCCATATCGAATCTGTCCGACCGCATATCGGTACGAAAACTCTTCACCATAAGCGCACTTTTCGCTGCGCTCTTTAATATTGCCATTCCACTCCTTAATCCGAGTCCTGAAATCGCTATTTTTCTTCGATTTATGACAGGAATGTCTCTCGCGGGAGTTTATCCTCCCGGTATGAAACTGATGGCTACCTGGTGTAAAGACGACCTCGGATTGGGTATAGGGATTCTCGTTGGAGCCATAACTATCGGCTCGGCGCTCCCTCATCTGCTCAATGCAATTCCGATTCTCGGCGCTGAGGGAATTCCTGAATGGAAAAATGTTCTTTATTTTTCATCGGGCTTGGCAGTGATAGGAGCAGTGCTTGCGCAGTTCTTTCTGAAAGCAGGTCCGTACCTTCGTCAAACGGCGCCGTTTGATTGGAGGTATATTAGCAAAGCGCTGTCGGACAGACCTACACGACTTGCAAATTTCGGTTATCTCGGTCATATGTGGGAGCTTTACGCAATGTGGACCTGGCTTCCCCTCTTTCTGATACTGAGTTACAGATCGGCAGGTTGGAGCGAGCAATCCGCGCGACTACTCGGATTCAGTGTCATAGCGATCGGCGGATTTGGGAGTATTCTTGCCGGTAAATTCGCCGACAGATTCGGAAGAACAAAGATAACTTCACTGAGTATGATAATCTCAGGCAGCTGCGCATTAGTGATAGGCTTTTTCTTTCATAATCCGATGCTCTTAACAGTTATCGCGCTTATCTGGGGCTTCACCGTCGTAGCGGACAGCGCTCAATTCAGCGCTGCGGTAAGCGAACTCTCCGACCCGAGATATGTCGGTACGACGCTTGCGCTTCAAACAAGCATGGGATTTCTGTTAACGATGATCACGATTCGAATGATCCCATGGCTCTCTGAACTGATAGGCTGGAATCATGTATTCGCACTGCTTGCGTTAGGTCCTGCATTCGGTATTTGGAGCATGTTGAAACTCAGAACTCTTCCCGATGCTGTGAAGATGGCATCGGGTAACAGATAATTTAGGAGAACAATCGTTATGAATATTAGCTCAATACTGACAGTGATGTTAATATCTATGTCCATATCTTTCGGCAGCTCCGATGTGGCTTTCACTCAGATGGATATTGACGCCGAACGCAAAATACTTCTCGATACGGATTATGAATTCGCCCGGACTTCAGTCAAAAAAGGTCCCTCAGCAGCGTTTTATCTTTATCTTGCCGATAATGCGATGCAGCTGCCCGAAGGGAGCCTGCCGATTTACGGTCGGACAGCGATTTATGAAACCATGAAAGGAGACCACTATGACCTCCTTTGGACACCCGTTAAAGCGGAAGTTGCCCGTTCCGGCGAACTCGGCTGGACATGGGGGAAATATGTAGTGGTAATCCGAAACAGTGATGGAACGGAAACCAAAATGTACGGAAAGTATCTCAATATCTGGCGAAAACAAACCGACGGAAAGTGGAAAGTTATTGTCGATATGGGAAATGCGAGTCCTTCCCCGAATTAGAGTTCGTTAGCGGTCAGAGCTGCCGGGCTAATTGACGCGTAACGACATAGTCTTTACACACCCCGTCTTTTGTCCCGAACAATCGGGACAAAATCCACCCCTCTTGATAGAGGGGAATTTTTCCTCCTCTCCCTATTAAGGAAGGGATAAAGGC
>JADFMS010000056.1 GCA_022563775.1 Fidelibacterota bacterium
TTTTCAACCGCCATGAGAGCCTGTTTTTCGGCGCTTTCAAAGTTATTTTCTTGTATGTAGACCTTAGCCGACATCATTTCGGTGCTGTCGCATGCGGTATAGTAAGCTCCCATGAAGAGGATGCTCACAATAAGAATTGATATAGATTTTGTATTCATTTTATTACCCCGGAATATGTACTTAAACACTATAGCTTAACTTTTATTTTTTTTTGAGTCAAGCGTTTTATCCAAGAGGTATATATAATAAAAAAGGAAATTCTTTTAGAGTGCCGATATCAGATATCAGGTCTTGAGTAATGACCCCAATATTGTTTCTGATATACAAATAAAGTAAGCATAGTGATACGACGATGACCAAAAATGTTACTTTGATCGGACGAAGATGAACTGACCACCTTCGTCACCAGTATTTTTCAAGTGTTTTAAAACCGGGGTTTGATTCGAATTCCTTGAGACAGGAATTTTTAAATCATTAAAAAGCTGAGCAGCATCCAAATACAGAGAATTATTTTGTTTTAGAGCTTTTAATAGATAATAGGTGAATACAGAATGTCCATCCTTACCTCCATCCATTACAGGCTCGTTCCCACCAGAAGTAATAGCTTGACGGGATACCCTTTTATAAGATTCTCTATAGTATCTCTCACTATTGTCAAAAGGGATCGATACATCTTTACCACGAAATATATCTCCAGCAAAACATGCGTCCGAAATAAGAAGAGTGTGTTTAGACGGGACAGCTTTTAATATTACCTTGATCTCAGAATTCGGAATATAATTGACTATCGATGCACCCCGCGCGTCAGCTGGTACCCAATAACCACGCTCAAGTGTTTTCTCAAATTCACCATGTCCGGAATAATAAATTAGGACATTATCATTCGCTGAAACATTTTCGACAAGCCACATTAATTTATTGAGTATTCCTGTTCGGGTAGCCTCTTCATCGTACAGTGAAATAATAGTATTGAAACCATACTTTGACTGTAGAATATTTTCAACAGCCCTTGCATCGTGAACGGCGTTTTGTAATGGTGCCCAGTCACCGGAGTATTTGTTTATTCCAATAATTAAGGCAATGTATTGTCCGGTAACAATTTCTTTGGATTCGGTAACAGGTGGCTTTTTGCTACTGGGTGTTCTGGTGACAGTAAAAGTCTGTTCAGAGATATTATCTTTTGAATCGATAGCGATTATATGAATTTTATTTTCGCCCACTCCTAATTTTATTTCAGCCCAAAATTCATTATTCTGACCGATATCTGCTTCCTGTCCGTTGATAGTAACTTCATAAATTCCACTTTCATCGTATGCTTTTCCCCTGACGAGCAATTTTTTTTCTGTCTGTTTAATTTTTATTCCACGCGAAACTTGGGGTTCGATAATGATAATCGTTGGAGCTTTGTTGTCAAATCTCTCTTTGATTTCAGCTCTATTATTGTTAGAAGGTTTAGTTTCAGAGTTATTTCTTTCATCAGTGTTTGAAACGAACGAAGGTGAGTATCCTAATCGTTTTGCTTGGATTAGCGCTTCCTGAGCTTTATTAGGTTTTCCCATCTTCATGTAAACCCCAACGAGCTGCCTCCAATAAACATTTTCGGTAGGAGCGCATTCAGATGCCTTAAGGAGATAGTTTTCAGCTTCAGCCAGCCTTCCTTCCAAATTGGAGTATACAGCCGCTACGTTTGAGATAGCATCGCAATCGTCCGGATTCAATTTCAAACTGCCTAAGAACATCTCTTCGGCTTTTTCGTAGTTATCAGCCTTTAGATAAATTACTCCGAGGTTATACATAAGATTTGCGTTTTCGGGGTCTGCCTTCAGCGCCTTTTGATAAGTCGCCTCCGCTTCTTCAGATTTACCCTGAGAGTCGAAATTTTGAGCGAGTTGCTGGAGAGCAGTTAAATTCCCCGGATCAAGTTCCAACACCTTGTTTAGATAACTATCTCCTTTTTCGTAATCATTTTCCTTTGAGTAAATTATTGCAAGGTTTACGAGTGATTTAACGTCGGTAGAATCCAACTCGGCAGATTTGAGGAGATACATCTTGGCTGATTCGGCATCCTCTTTGTGCAAGTATAAAGAGGCTATCGTCGCATAAGCCTGCGCCCGCCCGGGGATTATGAGCGTGGCTTCTTCGAATGATTTTATTGCGGCAGAGAGTGCGGAATCGGCATTTGATGATTCCCCGTTCAGCACTTCGTTAAAAAGATTTGCACCTTCATTAAACTCATTTATCCAATAGAATTCGCTCTGATTCTCAATTTCAGCTGCAAATTTAGGCGATATGGATAAAGATTTATCGAACATCGCTCTCATGTCTTCCCATCTTTCCTGCTTCGCATAAATGTTTATACCGAGCCAGTATGAAGGAAGGGGATTAGCTGTTTCATTTTCAACCGCAAGGAGAGCCTGCTCCTCGGCGCTTTCCAAATTATTTTCTTGTAAGTAGGACTTCGCCGACCTCATTTCAATGCTGCCGCAGGCTGCAAAGTAAGCTCCCATAAAGAGGATGCTCATAATAAAAATTGATAATAATTTTGTATTCATTTTATTGTCCCGGAATTATGTATTTAAGCGTTACATCTTAACTTTTATTTTTTTTTGAGTCAAGGATTTTATCTTTCAGGTTGCCATAAGGAGGATAAATAATTCCCTCATCAGTGATGAGTGCGGATACCAGATTATGCGGAGTAATGTCAAAAGCAGGTGAATATACCGTTGTGCCTTCGGGGGCGATGGTTCTACCAAAGCCTTGCGTTACCTCTTCCGGGGCTCTTTCCTCTATCGGTATCTGCTCCCCGCTTCGGGATTCAAAATCTATGGTGGACAAAGGAGCTGCTACATAAAAGGGGATATCATGATATTTTGCAAGTACTGCAACGGAATACGTCCCGATTTTGTTGGCGACGTCGCCGTTATTAGCGATTCGATCGGCTCCTACAATGACGAAATCAATCTTGCCCTGCGCCATAACATGACCCGCCATATTATCGGTTATCAATGTGGTATCGATACCCTGATTCTGAAGCTCCCAGGTTGTGAGCCGCGCGCCCTGGAGCAGAGGCCGGGTTTCGTCAACATACATTTTAATAGATTTATTCAGTTCAACGGCGGAGAAAATAACGCCGAGAGCCGTACCGTAATCGCCGGTGGCAAGTCCTCCGGCGTTGCAGTGGGTCAGCCCCGTGCCCGACTCCGGGAGAATTGCTGCGCCGTGAGCTCCTATCTTCTTACACGATTCTATATCCTCGTTCAATATCGCTTCCGCCTCATCCAGCAATATCGACTGCATCCGTTCAATGCCCGCATCCGTAAATTTTTCTGCCTTTTCCATCATTCTCCGTATAGCCCATTCTAAATTTACGGCTGTAGGGCGGGTAGCTGCGAGGAAAGCAGCCACCTTTTCGAGATGCTTTTTGAAGTCGCTGATGTTATCTCCCCCGAATTGCCGAGATCCGAGGACAATACCAAACGCTCCGGCGATACCGATAGCCGGTGCGCCCCTAATTCTCAAGGATTTAATCGCCTCAGCTATCAGCTTGTAGTCACTGATTTCAAGTATCTTAACTTCACCCGGAAGGAGCGTCTGATCAATCATCATAACCCTGTCGTCATTCCACTTGATTGTAGCGGGGCGACTCATTATCAACCGCCGGTGCCGATCAGCTGGACTATTACCCTTCTCTCGCGGGGTTTATTATCAAAATCAAGCAGGACAATCTGCTGCCACTGACCGAGGATCAGACGTGCCTCAGAAAAAGGCACCGTCAAGGAAGGACCGAGCAGCGAAGCGCGGACGTGCGAATGTCCGTTGCCGTCATGCCAGGTCTCATCATGTTTGTAGACAGCGTTTGCAGGTGCGATCTTGTCGAAGGATTTTGGAAAATCCTCACGAAGGCCAGGTTCAAACTCAATAGTTGTAACTCCCCCGGTCGCTCCGGGGACGAATACGGTTGCACTGCCTTCAACGAATCGATGTTCTTCGATCGCCTCCCGGATGTAGCCGGTAATATCGATCATGTCGGCATCACCCTTGGACGTTACGTGGAACTCGGAGGTGACTACTTTCACTTCAACAGCGGAGTATCGTCAAATCTGGTCAACCGTATCATATTATCGAAACGCTGATTTATTTCTTCAGGAGTTACTTTCAGGAGAGCCTCGACGCCGAAATCTTCTACGCAAAAGGATGCGAGAATAGCACCGGTGACCATAGCTCTCTTGAGGTGATCTTCGCTGACAGAATCCACCATCGCAATATAAGCCATGAGCGCGCCGGCAAAAGTATCTCCAGCCCCGGTAGGATCATGAACTTCCTTTACAGGATAAGCGGGCAGGTGAAACTCGAATTCCTCTCCGAATATTGCAGCCCCGTCAGCGCCTTTTTTCACGATTACAAACCTTGGACCCTGTTTTAACATCATTTTCGCCGCTGTGGAAATATTGCCGTTTCCCGAGAGGAGTTTAAGTTCCTCATCGTTAACAAGTAGAATATCTATTTTTTGTATCAGAGACCTAAGCTCTTCGAGCGCTGTGTTAATCCAGAGATTCATTGTATCACACGCGGTGATTTTGGGTTCTTCGAGCTGGTTCAAAACATTTAGTTGTAGCGCCGGATGGATATTCCCGAGCAGCAGATATTCCGATTTCCTGTGAGTATCGCTAAGTACAGGATTGAAATTTTCATATACGTTGAGATTCGTGAACAATGTTTTTCTCTCGGAAAAATCCTCGGAATAGACTCCGCCCCAGCTGAACGTCTCTCCCTGCTCGATCTTGACTCCGGTAGTATCTATCCCTCTTTGGTTCATAGTAGTAAATATATCCTTTGGATAGTCTTCACCTACCACTCCGACCATACTTGTATAACTGAAGAGTGAAGCCGCTATTGAAGCGTAGTTCGCAGAGCCTCCGAGAATCTTTTCCCTGCTCTCTTTGGCTGTCTCTATTGAGTCAAATGCGACTGAACCCACTATGAGTAAACTCAATAAAAATTCCTAACTGTTAGTAATCCAATAAATAAGTAGAATGAATTAGGCTAAACTGTTTCGGACGTTCGAATCTCCTGTCTGAAAATCATATTAAACGACCGGGTAAGGATTTTAATCTATTGTTAACTTAAATGTAATCGGAATAGATATCCAGACGCCTACCGGTTTGTCTCTTTGCTTTGCAGGCTTGAATCTTGTTCTTTCCACGGCGCTCATGGCAGCTTCATCTAAACCCGTGTTAGGAATACCGAGCTGAATTTTAACCTCCCGAACAATCCCTTTATCGTCGATAAAAGCGCGAACTATTACCATACCTTCTATCCCGGCCTCACGGGCGATCTCAGGATATTTCGCTCTATTCTTTATACCTTCGTAACCGCCGATAGGCAGAGGATCTTCGTCGTAAGGAATAAATTCGATTAAGCCTGCATCCGGAGCGGGAGGAGGTTCTATCTCCGAGAACATATCGATCGTAGTCGGATCGATTGTAACGTCATCAAGGAGTTCATCGCTCTCTGATTCCACCGGTATAGACGGACGAGCCGGAGGTGGGGGGGCTTCAAACTGCTGAGTTACGTCCACCTTTTCTATATTTATCTCGATTCTGGGAGGTGTCAACTTAACTCTTTTGACACGAAACCTCGGATAGGTTAGTCCCAATGTAATAAGCAGGAAGAAAGATATGATAAATCCTATTTCAAGCAGTCGGCGGTATCGCACCTTCAAACTTATTTCGGGTTTTTTGTAATCCATCAGCTGGAGCCACGCTTGGCAGAGTAGTTGACTCTCAATGTTCCCGCTTCCCGTAATTCCTGGTGGATATCACTCACAATTCCGAAGTCTGCCTGTTGATCCACTTTCATCGAAACTATCAGTTGTGGATCTTTGACGAAACGTTCGTACATTACGTTTCTGACGTCGCGTGTGCGCACAAGTTTATCGTCGACGCTTATATCTCCGTTCCGTGAAACCCAGATATATGACACATGCCTCTTCGTCCCCAATTTCTCAATTTTCCGCGCGTGCGGTAAATTCAGCGGAAGACCGTCAAACTTCTTTAGAACAGTAGTGACCATAAAAAAGATAAGAAGCATGAATACGATATCGGGCATGGAAGCTGTCGGTATCCCCTCGAACACCTTCCCTTTTTTCTCAAAATGCATAATTAGAACTCCGGTTCGGCGATTGAGATTCTTGTCGCATTTGCCATCTTAAGTTGATCGAGGACGGAAACGAACACCTGATAATCGGTTTCTCTATCTGTTTTTACGGAGATTATAAGATTTTTATTGTTCAGAATCTTAATCCTGACCGTTCTTGCAATTTGAGTAAGCGGTATAAACTCCTCATCCAACATTACGTTGCCTGCGGCGTTAATCAGCAGATTTGAGATGTTTTCTTTTGGAATCTCCTTTTCTTCTCCGGGCGCCGGCAGCACAAGCGTTAGACCCTTGTCCATGTCGATGGTCGTTGTTACAAGAAAGAAGATGAGTAACAGAAATGCTATGTCCGCCATGGAACTGGTCGGGATTTCCGCTGGTCGTTTTTTTCTCTTTTCTAAGATCATCTTATTTTGCCTTTAGAGCTGCTCCGGGCTGCTCTCCGTCGGCTGTGATTTTAGAGATCCCTCTTCTAATTCTATAAGCGATTCGACAAGTTCAACAGAACTTTCTTCCATGTCGATTATAAGTCTGTCAATTCTGGAGACGAAGAAATTATGCGTCGTTTGTATTATCATCGCAACAATAAGACCGAATAAAGTGGTCAGCAGCGCTTCGGAAATACCACCCGCAACAATAGAGGGAGAAATGTCGTCAGCTGCGGCGATGTCCTGAAATGCATTTACCATGCCGGAAACTGTTCCGGTGAACCCGAGCAACGGAGCAATTGTGGCAATTGTAGCAAGCCAAATCAGATTGCGCTCGAGAAACGCCATCTCTATAGTGCCGGCGCTTCCGATAGCTTTTTCAACAGCTTCTATACCTCTTTTAGCACGCATCAAGCCGGCATAAAAGAGCGAAGCTACCGGGCCTTTAGTGTTAGAGGAAATTTCCATAGCTCCTTCAAAGCCTTTCTCGTTCAAAGCTACTTTTATTTTCTGCATAAAATTTCGGGTATCGATCGATGCATCGAGCAGAGTCCAGAGTCTCTCAATGCTTAGTGCGATACCGAGTATGAAAAGGATTAGAATTGGCCACATAAAGGGCCCGCCCTGAAGAAATAAATCAATCATAAATTATTAGCCTCCAAATTATTTAATACAATCAATTATAAATAATGATCCTAATTCACACAGCTCCAATGGGAGTCAAGTGTTATGAACTACGAAGGATAAAAATAAAAATCACAATTGTCAATATTTATATCTACTAATTCGAGTTTTCTTTCAAGCCTAATACTGCATCGGAAAGCGCTTTCGCTTCCGGAAGTAGTTCAAGAGCCCGTTGTAGCTGATTGTCGGTCTGAATCTTTACCTTATAGCGTCCGTTTCTTCCGAATAGTGATCCGGCGATTTCAGACTTAATCAGATTCTTCAGGTAATCACTGTCTGCATCTAAAGATTTTTCATTTAATTCAAAACCGGATTCTTCTAAAGTTGACACAAAATCTTCGATCATCCCGCCGGAGACCTGAAATTCGCTTATGAACCAATTTTCATCATCGCCCAACTCCGGGTGACGGGAAGCGTATTCTGAGGCGTAGCTGAAGACGAATCTTTTGGGATCCCTCAGGAGCTCAATAATGTTTTTAGACAAGTTCAAACCGGAGGGAACGATGATATCGGGCGTTATGCCTCCTCCTCCGCGAACCAATCTTCCCGATTTGGTATTGAACACAGGTCGATCATCTTTTTCCGGCTCGACCTGATTTTGTGCGTCGTTACGAATGTCTTCGTAGTACTGTTCAATACCATTTTCATAGGATCTCTGAATCAATCTCCCGCTCGGTGTATAATACCTGGCAATAGTTACCCTTATAGCCGAGTCGTCTTTCATCTTCCACTGTCTTTGGACAAGCCCCTTTCCGAACGTAGTCTCTCCGACGACTAATCCCCTATCGAGGTCTTGAATTGCGCCGGCTACAATCTCGGAGGCGCTTGCTGATCCCCGGTTTACAAGCACGACGAGGGGGAAGCGTTCGTGAGTTCCTTTGGAATTGGAATAGTACTCTTCATTAGCGCTCGATACTCTGCCCTTTGTGTATACCAGAATCTCACCGCCGCCGATGAACTTATCCAGCACGTCGACCGCCTCATCGAGATAACCTCCCGCATTCGAACGGAGATCCAGCACCAAATTCTTCATCCCCTGATCTTCGAGGGATTGCAAAGCCGTTTCAATTTCATCGCTCGTAGTCCTTGAAAATCTGCTCAAAAGTAT
>JADFMS010000057.1 GCA_022563775.1 Fidelibacterota bacterium
TTTTGAACCCGCACTCGCAGCTGCCGTCGGAACCAGCTGCTGATATTTCATCGTACGCGGTTGTCCTTCCTGTCTGATCGATCTGTTCTATTATTCGTCCCCGACTCCAGTCGTAACAGTAGCAGACATTTACGTCCATACCGCTATCCTTGGAAAAGACTTTCACAACAAGATCGCTTTTTTCGAATACGGGAACGTCCCCATTTGAGAAATAGACTACCGGACAATCCGAATCATTGCAGAAATAATAATGATCAGTTTCTCTGATATCCGACTGCCTATCGAACTTTACGGCGGTCATGACTGCAGTGATCGGCACTAATTTTGAAATTGCCCCCGATTTCGGACATTCCGCATTTTTGGGAGAACTAACCGGAAGCTCAACTTCACATTCACAGTCATCAACGATCAGTGTATCCGGATTCACGTCTAACGCGAACTTGAGACTTTCGTCAATCGGATTTGATTTCTTCATCCTTGACTACCTCGCTGTCAAAGTACGTTTCCTTCTTAACTTTTTTCGATATAGTTTCCGGTGAGGTTTTGTTTTCGTCGTATGTTACTGTCGCCAATCCGGTGGCAAGGTCCAACTTGACAGAAGTTACACCTGCTTCCGAGTTTATACACTTCTCCACCGTTTTTACGCAATAGGAGCAGCTCAAGCCGCTCACTTTGATAGTAGTCGTCTGTTTATTTTCATCACCTATCGCGGCAGCGTTCAATCCGGTTATAGTCATTCCGAACACCGTCAACAGAACGACAACCACCGATTTCACTGATATGGTTTTCATCTTTTTCTCCTTATTCCGGCTAACATTTTCGTTTTGAAACTTCGGTTTACTACACTAAAAGTAATAGCTGCGGTATCAGCATAAACGTAACTGCAAGAGCGGCTGATATCCATAACGATACTCTCTTAATCTTCTTGAGCTTATTTCTAAAAGGGGTTACATTCTCACAATCACAATTAGTATTCTTCCTCGAACCGTACTCAAGGTAAAACGCACCGCTCAAAAAAAGCCCGGATAATATTAACAAATAAGGTCGGTATATTTCAAACCCGACACTTAGTGAAATGCCGCTCACTCCAAATAGCATAAATGTTAGAGGACCGATACAGCAGGCAGAGGCAATAAAGGCAGCTCCGATAGAAGCGATCGACGTTATAACAGTGTTGAAAATCTTTTTTCTCCTCTGAAAATGTCGGTTATTTGATGCAAAACCGGATTATCCGACAACGAGTAATAAATTGTAGGTGCATCTTTTCTGGAGACAACGAGATTCCTATCCTTGAGCTTTCTCAACTGATGTGAGATAGCGGATACGGATATCCCGAGCACGTCCGATATGTCGCAAACACATAACTCATCAGCACTGTCGAGCAAATAGATAATCTTGATCCTCGTATCATTTCCTATAAGACTCAGGACTTCGGCTATTTCATCAAGGTCGGGACGCATAAGAATTTCAGACTGGAGATTTCTTAAGAGTTCTATGTCTACATTTTTACGCGTACAGGAGACTTCCGTCAGTAGTTCCATTTTTGCATCCAGATAATTCATAGCAACCTCATTTAGTGTTTGAACATATGCTCAAATGAATATATGATTTTTTCGGGCACTTGTCAAGCCCTAATTTCATTATGATAAAAAAATAGTTCGAATATCAATAAACGAAATATGCGAGGATCCCCAATAGAATGAGAACCGTACCTGTCACTCGTTTTTCATGGTGCTCAAGGAAATGCCAGTTGAGTTTTTTTACCCCTCTTAATCCTACATCGACCAATATCAGCATTCCCAGTACCGTAACAATTAGATATACAACAGATACAATGAAAATCCCCGACCAGCCTATCAAGCCTGCAGAGAAGTAGTACGCTTCTATCTCAATGCAGGGTGAGAAAAACATCGCAAAAGTCAGTGAACCGATGATCGCTGCTTTCGATCCTCTTTTTCCGGAACTCTTGATGCCGTGATTGTGAGTATGCGTCTGCTTTAAATCCATGAACAAATACAGCAACCCGAGACTTATTAAGATTACGGGAGCTGCCACTCTTACCATCGGTTCATAACTTTCCGACAGCGTATATCCCAAAAACCCGACTAAGATTCCTATAAGAATCGTACTCGCCGTGTGCGCAAAACCGGCTGCGGCTGTCGCGGTGAGCGTTTCCCTTCTTGTCCATTTTTCGGAACTGCTTATCGCAATTATAGGCAGCCAATGGTTGGGAATCGACGCGTGAATGAGACTCAAGAGAAAACTACCTAAAAATACCTGAAACATTTGTAGTCTTTACGTCTGCTTAATCTGAAGGCGGTGCTTTTATCTTTTCTTCAACGATATGCGGAGCCGGCTTTAGAATCGATACGACAATTGAGATTGTAAGTATCGCCGCAACCACACCTAAGGCAATCATGATCGGTATATCATAGATTTCAGAGATGAGCATTTTTGTGCCGACGAAAGATAGTACCATCCCGAGTCCGTATTTAAGATAATGGAAGAGTTCGAGGATACCCGAAAGTGCGAAATACAGAGCCCTCAGACCAAGGATCGCAAACACGTTTGAGGTATATACTATAAATGAATCGTGCGTAATAGCGAATATAGCGGGAATTGAATCCACGGCAAACGCGAGATCGGTTACTTCAACAACCATCAGCACTACGATGAGAGGTGTAAAATATCTCTTACCCTCGATATTTACGACAAACTTGTTTCCATGATATTCTTTAGTGATAGGCATAAATTTCTTTGCCAGATTAACTATAGGATTTCTTTCAGGATGGACTGAAACTCCTTTCTGCACTGCCATTTTAATGCCTGTATACACTAAAAATGCACCGAAGATATAAATTACCCAGTGAAAATTACTTATCAGCGCCGTACCGAGCGCTATTAACGCTCCCCGCATAACCAATGCTCCAATTATACCCCAATAAAGTACCTTGTGCTGATATTTTAATGGAACACCGAAGTAATTGAATACGATTGCAAAGACGAATATATTGTCAACACTCAGCGATTTTTCTATCAGGTAACCTGTTAGAAATTCCAAAGCGGAGTCGTATCCGAACCGGAAATAAACTACTACGTTGAACATCAGTGAAATGAATATCCATCCCATGCTCCATATCAGAGCTTCTCTTATTGATATTACTTGAGATTTTCTGTGGAGAACACCGAGGTCAAGCGCAACGAGTATGAGGATTAGGACGTGAAAACCTATCCACCATGTCCAGCTATGTGCCATCCCGCAATCCTTGTCCGGTTTCTATTTTTAAATTTGAGGCTCCACCAGCCTATCCTGTAACGCCTGGATTTCCCCAAACGAATACAGCGTACTAATTAAGGTAATAGAATTCTAAGTTGCACTAAGTAATTTGGCGGGTTCTCTTAACCCATGATAGCCAATATGCCCCATCAGCATTATAGACAGAGAGTTGTTTCCTCAGTTGATCAGATACAGAGTTATCGGACTCTCTTCAAATTTCCTATTACGCGTTGAATACGTATTTGGTTTATGTGAAACAGTATAGTAATATAATAATCTTCTCATTTTAAACACTTTTACCGAAGAAAATATGATACGTCCTCCTTGACTCACCGCTCACACTTAATTATATTCCAGCTGAAAAACAATTATCTGATTGGATAAATATGATGGATGAGCAATCGAGTCTCCCGGAAAATCCAGAATTGATTGAAAGATTCAAATCATTTTTAGAATTAGCACGAAATACGAGCCATGACCTGAATAACACCCTGTTTCCAATACTTACGGGTGCCGAGCTTATTTTGGAAGACCTTTCCGATAAGGTATCAGTGGAGGAAACGGTTCTTGATATAAAAGAATCTACTGAAAAAGCTATCGATATTCTAAGCGGCTTTATTTCCGAAACCCGTGCCGTTGACGACTTTTAAATTCGTTGAGCCCTTTTATCTGATTTCCGACATAAATGAACGGCGGGCTTAATAAATTAAACCCGCCGGGTTACTTTGGTTTGGGTGAAAAGTCGAACTACTCGAATATCAGCTTATAACTGTCGCCCACCATTCCTCCCGGTATTGCATGAGCTATTGCAGAGGCATCAAAGACTGCTATGGAGAAATAATATTCGTCGTCAAGATCGTCAAACTGAATATCTGTTTCATTATTTCCCGTAACGAGTTTCCTCTTTAATTCCAACGACCATTTTCCGCCGGAATAGTTATGATATGCCGCCACGTCGCCTCTGTCTCCAACGAACGCTGAAACGTACACGCTCGGTATGAGGAGATCGGCATTGACCGAGAAATCAGCGGTTGACAGCCCGTTCCCGTCCTGATCGACAAGTTCCCATGTGGTAGTGTCTATTGACACTATCTCTTTAGCCGTGCCGTCAGCGATTTCCGTATCAAGTATCCAGTGATAATCTGTGCGTCCGGGTATCCAGTATTTCGGAACACTGTATTCTAATGTTTCTCCCTGAGCATTGATCAGTTCAAGTGTTTGCTTGTTGTTGCTGTAACCTCCGCTTTCTTTCGGATCGGCTTTCCTGCCGTTGCCGGTTGAATACGTCAGCCACTTATCATCCAGCTGGTTATACGGACCTGTTCTTACCCGTTTCCAGTGCCAGGTATCTCCGTACTCACCCTTGCTGTTCGTTGCCATCTGCTCTCCGTGGCAGATCACTCCGCAACCCTGTGTGTTAAAGCCCGCTATGCTGTTGTTATTGTTCCAGATGACGGCGAATTTATCTTCATAAGCCGGATTTACACCGTACTCTGGCTCTTTCTTCGGCTTCTGCATCCACTTATTAACGCTGTTACCGGAGTTGAAATACCACGCTTGCCTTTCAAGTGACTCTTCTGCATCGCCTGTCCATTCAAAGAGAAAGTATACGTCCGTATCAGTGTAAACTGATTTTACCGTCACTCCGTATGTATCTCCGTGATATCCGTCCCAGAAAGCGTAGTAGCTTGGAACGTTAACATCAGCTATTACCAGCTCCCTCGCGTCCGCCCATAACGCATCAGCAATGCCGTCCATTGTCGGCGGAGTCGTAACTCTCGATGATACCAGCGAGAACTCGTCATATTCCGGTCCGGTTATCTCATTTTCGTCTTCACTGCATGCCGCAAACCAAGTTCCCGTCAACGTAATCATCATTATATATGCTATTATTTTTCTCATCGTTAACCTCCTTTCCGTAGTCCATCTTTCATCCACAATGAAAGGAAACAATTATTATGCCACAGTTATATGCTAACGATGAATCTTAATTAATTAAGCTTGTAACTATTTATTTATATTTAATATATGCGATGTGATTTCACCTCTGACCTCAAATAGACGAGAGGATAAAAACAGGTTATATTTCTTATTTATCGTAATTTAATTCTTAATACCGATAATCGGAGAAGATGTTTGGAATAGAAAGCGTAAATGCGCTTTTCCAATTCGCTGACAGAGCGGAGTTAACTGATATCTTGCTTATCTATGCGACGGCGTATTCTCTCTGAACTCCATCGAGGATCAAGTTGTAGGCGGACATTGCCTTTCCGGTAGCCCGAACCAGATTCTCTCTCTCTTCGGCAGATAACTTCGCCGAATTCAAAATCTTACGCCAGATCTCGGCATGAAGAATGTCCACGTCTTTGTGCAGTTCAAAGTATTCGATAGCTGTTTTATCACCGATATTATAGAATTTTTGCAGCCCCTCTATCTTTACGCTCGCTATCTCAGGAACACGGGACTCATAGGCATAGAGCGCGGCGGAGCCTTCGGTATAAGAGGCGTTACGGCATATGTCTTTCAATATTCCAAGCGCCTCTTCCGTTTCCGGAAAAGATTCGGCTTCCGTGATTTCTTCCCTTGATAGAGATAAGGCTTCCCCGAATTGTATCCATAATTCCTGATGCGGTTTCTCAAGATTCTCTTCCTCGGAAAGGTTTTCAAGTATGAATTGCCTCGTTTTCAGGTCATCACAATTACTGTGAACCGAACTCAGGTAACGGGGAAAAGCGCTGACAAACTTGTAATACTGCTTTGCGTAGCCTTGTAATGCCTCAATAGAAAGCGTCCCCTCGGACCAAGCCTGGTAAAACGGATGATCTAACAGATCCTTTTCCTTAATCTTAATATCGATCTCCCTCATAATATTTGTATCTTTCATTATTATTGTCCGCTCCTGTTAGTTTTCCAAATGCATTTTTTAATCTTACTATACCTAAACCTAACTCACTTTTAAAAACTTATCAAGAAAATTTGTGATATTATCTGACTTGATCCTATATTATCCTGTTAAACGTATGATTATTACGATATTTATTAAAAAGCGCTTGTAAGGACATAAGTTCTACATTAAATTTTACATGCTTTACCGACTATTGAGATTATGTTGAAAGAAACTCGAATCCAACCTGGAACCCTGCCTGTAGATGAAATAAAACTACAGGAACTTCGCGCGCAATTAGAAGCCGGTTTTCTTATCTCGAGCTATTTTCAGGAAAAAGATGATGACATGACCTATATAACGTTTGCATTACATTCCAACGAGGGTATCGAGTCTCTTATTTCGATACCGGATACTCATACCGTACAGGAATTCCTGCATTCTAACGAGTTCGTACGGCACAAGAGGATTCTTAAAGATAAGGCGGCATTTCTGATAGATCTTGTCGAATTCTCCCATCTTTCCGCCGATGATCAATTGAATCTGCTTGTTCGCTACCAGACTGAATTAAACTACGCCCTCGAAGAGTTTAGCGTCGAACATAAAATTTCCATTGGAGATGGTACCATTATAGTACTTGATACCGAATTCATTCCTCAACTGATCAAATGCATTCACAGAGTACAGAATCAATTTGACGCTTATAATCGGGATTTCGGACACAACGCCAATCAAATCAGGTGCAGATACGGCGTGAATATAGGTACATGCTTCGATTTCCGCGATATTAACAGCCATTGGAACGTGCTCGGACCAGGTATAAACGACACGCAGCGCCTGGCAGACTTTGCCCGCGGTTACCAGATCATAGTATCATCAGAAGTTAAGAAGAGATTTGACGAAAAAGAATTGACAGCCCCTGAGAGTATTAAGGTCATTTTCGGTCCCGAGAAAAAAGCCCTGGACAAACATGGCAGGGAGCATACGTATCACGAACTAAAGTTTTCAGTTATTAAGAAGCCTTACAGCGTGCGCTGGCAGTTCTGATTATTTCGAAACATTCTTTTATATTGCCTTAATTCGTTTAACTGCGGATATTTATCTAATTTCCAGCATCAAATTCATGTGACGTAGCGCACAATATAAGAAAACTATTATTAGGGCTAAATCCATATTTAATAACATATTGCAATTAATAATTGTTTAAAAAAATAGCCTCTTTTCTCCGTAATCGAAAATAAATCTTGACAAGGCATATGCAATATACTATATTAACAGTGCAAATCGAGCATATAATGCATAAAGACTTAAAAAATATAGATGAGGGAAAGAAAATGGAAAGAAATTATTTCAACAAAACACTTTTAATATTATCAACAACACTCCTTTTGTTTACGATGGCATGCGACTATGCGGCATCGACGGCTCCAGAAGCGCCGATAGCCACAAACGTGGTAGCTGCCGAGGAAATCAATTGGGTTTCCTGGAAACCGGAAATACTCGAAAATATCAATTCACGGGATGGGGTTCTCTTTAAAAAAGGCAAGAAGAATGACGTTGATGCTGAATCATTAGGCTTTGAATCAAAGTGGATTAAAGCGGATAAAGGTGGTAAGGTCGGCAGCAAGAATTTGACCCTTGATAACAAGGTACAAATAACTCCTGGTGCCCTTCGTGACGACGCTGAGGTCAGCGTTGAGTTGGTAAATGATGCTGATAATCCTAACAATGGTTTCGGTGAAGTCGAATTCAGAGTTAATGAGGAGCATTACCAATTTGAAAAAGACGTAACAATAACCTTATCATACAAATATCTTGATCTTCCCGATGATTTTGATCCTACCAATTTGACAATTTGGTGGTATGAAGACAACTCTGAAAACACCGGATGGGTGGAATTAGAGGACCTTGAATTCAATACCAATAAAAAAATAGTTAAATTCAAGATAGACCACTTTACACGTTACGGATGGGCATATTAAATTGCTAAATCCCTTTAGTGACACGTATCACTGTCATATTTTCTCAGTTTCGTATCTTAATTGCGGCATGAGAGGGAGAAACCAAATCAAATCGAATTTAAGCAGTTCTAAAATATTAAATAACAATAAAGAAAAGGACGCGGAAACAATGAGACATAGCAGATTGAAATTAGGAAACCTGCTTTTACCCATA
>JADFMS010000058.1 GCA_022563775.1 Fidelibacterota bacterium
GATAATCCAGGCGGCGCTTCTATCACCGCGTCTATATTTTCCATAAACCTGAAGTATCAGAACCCCAACCATTGCCGGGACATAATCGTAAATCACATACTTAAACTCAAGGTGTGAAAATATCCAGACCGCAAACAGAATAAATTTCACCGCGACAACAGCAATCAACCATTTCCGTAACGGATTCTTGATGGTCGCGATTATCACCGCCGAAAGGAGGAACAAACTGGTGAATCCTATGGCATAGAGTGTAGATGCCCAGATAACAGTTTTGGTCATCTCTCCAAAATAAAGCGCGAAGCCGTGCGACGTTCCCCCTATCAGTGCCGCCATGCCGGTTGCAGCGAATGATGCCCCCCAAATGAGGATGCTCCTTTGCGCAAGCCTTATCCCCTCACGAGTGAGCTTGAACGCCAAATACAATGTCCACACCCCTAAGAGGTAATCGGTTATCATTGTCATGGGTTCTGATATTTGCATTGCTATAAAGTTAATTGAATCGTGATTTCCGAATTTACGGTTGAAATAGTCATATCAAAGCAACAATATTAGCGCATGCTCGGCTTCGATCCATCAAAGCAAATTCTTAAATCACGCTTATGCATACAATTTACGTAATACTCCTCTGGTCATGTCTTTTACTCTTCATTCTCAGGGTACTCGGGCAAATATTTGTTGCGATCTATCAAGTCCCTTGGCTCCCTCCGATGAGTGAATGGTATTCCGGTGTGATGCCGTATTATCAACTACTGCCGGCCCAATTTATAATAATAATGCTCATGACCGTGATCACCTATGATTTTACCCGCACGTCAGGTTTCTTCTTCGTAACTGAACCGGGAACTTCCACTATTCTCATTTTTCTCAGCGTCATTTATTTTTCCGCCATGGTCTTTCGCTACATAATCAAGATGACCCGTCATCCCGAACAGCGATGGTTCGGCGAAAGTATCCCTATAGTTTTTCACTCTGTTCTCGCAATATTTCTTTTTTTATGCGGCACCTACAGCCGGGTAGTCTAATGCCGTGAGGCAGGACAAATCATGTTCCTGAAGTAGCATATCTTTCATCGATCAAACGTGCTGTCAACTGCGAATCATGATAGATGTTGCGTAATCCCCCGATAGTGCTGTAATTATGCCCAACGAAATAAAGGTCCGGATGATCAACGCTGACTACACCATCGCGCCGCGCAAAACCCCTTTCGTCAAGCGATATAGCGCCGCCGAACATGCTCAATGCCGACCGGAAACCGGTCGCTAAGATCACCTCATCAAATTCTCCCGTATTTCCATCTTCATAGACCACACCTCCCTCCGTAAATTCCCTGATCCCTCCTCTTTGCTTTATCCTTCCCTTTCTTATATCTTCCACAATTTTAAAGCCGATTACAGGCTGCCTGTCCAGCACGGAATAGGAAGGTTTTGGCAAAACCGGCGGACCCCTTAGAGCTCTTGTAAGCTTCTCCATAGCTTTGACCATCAGATCTCGAACACTTCGCGGAAGCTTCTGCACAAGTACCGAATGATACTGGATCGGTACGCCGAATAGTCTTAACGGCACAACATGTGCCCCCGACCGAACTGAAATAGTCACGTCTATCCCATATCGCGCCAGCTCCACCGTTATCTCCGCCGCTGAATTGCCAATACCTATTACCAACACACTTTTACCTCTGTATCCCTCCGGCTTTCTATACGCCGCGCTGTGTATAATTCTGCCGCTGAATTTCTCCTGACCTTCCAAAACAGGCACAAATGGGTTGGTAATAATTCCCGTAGCTATAACCAGAAACCTCGCTCTCTTCTCATCTCGTGATGTATCAACTTTCCACCCGCTGTCATTATGAGTAACCTGAGTCGCCTTACACTCCGTTTCAATGTTCAACTTAAACGTTTCAGCATAGCTCGACAGATAATCTAACAGATTTTTTCTCGTTGGGAACAAAGGAGTCGATGTCGGGAAGTTCATCCCGGGCAGATGTGAAAAATGCTTCCCCGTGTGCAGCGTCAGGCTTTCATAAGTTTGCGTCCAGGCGTAACCAATCTGATTTCCCCGCTCTATTACACGGTATTCTATGCCAAGCTGTTTGAGCGCATACGCCGTTGCCAGACCGGCGGGACCCGCGCCGATGATAAGCACATCTGTATTATTCTGGTTCATTACCTACTACCCTGACACAGTCCCTCTCTTGTCAAGCGCTTCGTCATAATTCGTCAGCAAACATCTCTATGTAATGACGGTACCAATCACTTTGGAACCGTTCCGTGGGGTCGTATTTCCTCTTTAGGCGAAGAAATTCCGCGAATTGCGGATAGCAGGTTTCAACCTGCTTGCGGCTTGCCCAGCGGTGATACGTCAGGAAATAGCTGCCTCCATACTTTATTCCCCTGTCTATGAGCCGCCGAAAATCAATCGCGGCTTTCTCCTTGCCCGCTTCAGTATGGTTTACGTGCAGATTGAATATGATGCAAGCCCATGACTCTTTTGCCCATGCTAGGAAGCTTTCGTCATCTTTCTCGATCAGCCGAATCGTCCCGTAAATCAGGTTTACATTATGCTCATCAAAGTCCCTGCGAACGTCATTCGTAAAATCAACAAGCTTATTCCGGGGAACGTATATTTCTGTTATCATCTCAGAACCTTTTACCTCCCGTTCAAGCTGCCGGTCTAACAATTGATGATAATCATCGGTATAGCTGCTCATTTGATGTAAATCAGACCAATAAACCTGCCCTGATGTCGATAGATAATAGGTCGAATACTCAATAAAAGCCTGATTCCTATCGATGTGTGCCAACTTCATAAGCCTGCTCCAATCCTCCTTTGCCAGACTCTTCTTACCATCACCTATTGGTGTTGTTTCAGCTACCGGTTTGTAACATGAAAATACACCTTTCCGAAGCAGATCCTCGCTTCCAATATCTGTTGAAAATTGAAAATCGCCGAAGAGAAATCCTTCTGCTATCCGTTTCTCAAAAGAGCGCGCCAAATCTTTTATATCAATGACCTTAACTACTCTTTCTATCTTGACTCGCTGTGCAAGGCGAAGCTTCACTGTAGCGATTATACCGAACAAACCGTATCCTCCGATTGCCAGATTAAATAGCTCGCGGTTTTCATCTCGGCTGCATCTGCGTGCATTTCCTTCGGCATCGATAAGAACAAACGATTCCACATCTTGTATGAACGGTTTATAGAGCAGGCCCCTGCTGTGCGCATTTGCTGCCATAGCCCCACCAATACTCAAGCGATCTGTTCCGGTTTGCTTCTGAACGATTCCCCATTGATGCGGTAGACCTTCCTGCGCTGTCAGCAAGTATTCAACCAATTCCGGCCACTCGATCCCCGCTCCAATCTCAATTATGCCCTTCTCCGAATCGAAATCCATTACTTGATTCAGTTTCGTCATATCAATCAATACTGCGTCGGTGGCAAATTGCTGTGCCCCCATGGCATGTCGCCCTCCCGCAATGCAAATCGCTTTATCCTCACGACGGGCGATATTGATGGCATCTCGAATTGACTTTATCGAATCTACCTTCAATATACGGTTTACGGTTGTAGCGTTCAGCTGTGAATGTACATCATTGACCCTGATTCCTATTGGTAGCGGCTTCTTCTGAGTGCAGCCATACGGCCATGCTACTAAAACACCGCCTAATACTAAAAACTTTCTGCGACTTATCATGGTTGATACTCCTTAACTCGATGATGGCCCATCTTTCACCTCAAGCCCGTTGCAAATGTCTGGTTGATTATATGCCATTGCTGTTCTACTTTGTATGCGTCCCTTCCTACCTCACAAAGTCTAAGTGATGTCATTGATCTTATTTATCCTAAGATTCAGACTTCTCAAGTTCGTAAGACCTGAAAGCGGAGAGATGTCATCGATTGAATTAGCCGCTAAATTTAGTAGTGTCAAACTATCACAAAGTTCAATTCCGGATATATTTGTTATTTCTCTCTGAAAGCCATCCAATACAAAGATATTCAGCATATCTTCGACAGTGATCTCTCCCGACGGTATATCCAACGCCTCACTTATTAATGCTTCAAAGTTCGGATCCTCGAAAACAGGATTGAAATTTGGTGATGTTGGATCCTCGCACGAAGAGGTTAAGCCGATAGTCATCAGCAAACACAGAATGACAGCTGCGACCTTCTTCATGCGTATATCCACGCTCATCTGCACTCTCTATTAAGTTATTTTACAGGTATAATTATAATGTAGATCATCATTACGCCCCGGATAGACCGTGATAAAATATAAAGATGCACTACCCAATTTATCAAGCCTTTGTGTGCTGTTTTGCTGATCTGATGCGGCACCTGCGGAATCAGTGACCAAATAGAGAACATATTCTGTGTCCCAATTTGCCCCGGTTTGTCCCGTAATGTCAACTCAGCGAATGTACTATTGATAACACTGAACCGAAATTTGGGGATAAGATCACGTCTCTCCTTAAAGATCCTTTGAGGAAATAAACTTGTCAAAGGAATTTAATATTATTATCTTGATTTAGCTTTATATTAATATCCATTATTTGATATTTTAATACGGGCGCTTAAACATAAAGGAGAGCAGTGACTGAAAGGAGCATCCGATAAACAAATCAACGCATAAATTCCACATCCCGGTAATGGGTACCGGATTTACTATAGATACACCTATAAGGATCGCCAAGCTCGGCATCTCATCCGTTATTTCTATTATTGACGATATGCTCATTGAACAAATGAGAAAATTCCATGCAGAACGTGTCGGAGAATCTTATGAGGAGATTCCCCGCAAGAGCAAAGACTCACGCTTGCGTAGAATAAGGAAATATCTGAACCTTGTTGACCGTATTGTTAAAAAAGAGATGGACTCTCTCCGCAAATCTCCTTTTGAACCGGGCAGCGATATTACGCGCTATTTCGGAATGCTCCCGGACTCACCACTGAAGGACGAATATCTCAGGATGCTTGATGAAGAAGACCCGAAAATCAGAGAGCAGATGCAGGATGAACTTCGCGAGAAGGCTGTTCCGGGAAGCATCGACGTCAATATAATGACCAAAATTGACAGAAACGGAGCCAAGGGAAACGAAGATCTTCCTATCGGGCAAAGCGATGCGCTTCTTGCTCTTAGGGCTTTTGCCGAGAGCACATTGAACTCTTCCGTAATCTTTTCTGCGGGTCTTAACCTGAGATTGTACGCATACATAGCCAATTTCGCTGACTTCTTTCCGAACAAACTCGGAGAGATAAAAAAGCGCATAATATTAAAAGTAAGTGATTTCAGATCCGGCGCCATACAAGGAAAATACCTTGCCAAAAAGGGACTTTGGGTCTCCGAATTCAGAATCGAATCCGGACTCAATTGCGGCGGACACGCATTCGCCACAAAAGGCAATCTGATGGGTCCCATATTAGAAGAGTTTAGAGAACAGAGAGACGCTCTTAAGGAAAAGTTATTTGATATTTACACCAAAGCGCTTAACAAAATCGGTAAAATTGTGCCGTCCTCACCTCCGGAGGTCAGTCTGACCGTTCAGGGCGGAATCGGTACGAATGAAGAGAGGAATTTTCTACATAAACGTTACAAGGTTGACGCGACAGGCTGGGCAACGCCTTTCCTTCTCGTTTCAGAAGTAACCAACTTAGATGAGGACCACAGAGATCGGCTCGCAAAGGCTGGAAAAGATGATGTTCATTTAAGCGATGCATCACCTTTGGGTCTGCCGTTCTGGGTGCTGAAAAATTCGGCAGCCGTGGAAGAAGTAAATAGACTCGTTTCAATCGGCAAGCCCGGAAGCGCCTGTCCGAAAGGCTTTCTTATTTCCAACTCAGAATTCACCGATCATCATATTTGTGCTTCTTCGAGAAATTTTATGAAAAGAAAACTTCCAACTCTTGGGTCGAATGGATATGCCGAAAACGTAGTTGCAGCACAACGAGAACATGTTCTTGCGAAAGCATGTCTCTGCCGTGACTTAGCGGTACCCGCTACCCAAAAACTAAATGTCAAAAGAGATGGAAGGACACTTATCTGCTGCGGACCCGGAATTATCAGCTTCTCTAAAAAGACAACGCTTGAAGAAATGGTTGATCACATTTACGGCAGAATATCGCTTCTCACAGACTCCAACAGACCACATATGTTCATCAAAGAACTCAAACTCTATGTCGAATACATTAGAAAAGAAGTCGAGCAATATAAGCTAGAACTCTCAAACAGAACGCCGAAATATTTCCGCGAATTCAAGAAAAACATAAAAGATGGGATTGAGTATTACATTACCCTCGTGGAAGATTTTATAGACGAACAACGGGAACAATTCCTAACAGAACTCGACTCCCTCAGCAAGGAACTCGACACCATTCTGACTGATAAATTACTTGAACTTCAACCTGCCCCCGCAATATAAGCCTAGCTTCTATTAATATTTATTACCCCTAAGTTTTGCCCGATTCTCATAATGGTTCGTTTATCGCACAATTCGCCCCGTGCCTCAAAAGCTAATTAACATAAGCTTTCGATTTCATCATTCTTTTGCTATTCCCGCACCTCAAATCTCTTATATTTTACTTTATCATTTGCGAGAATGGAGAGCAATCCTATTACCTTCAGTATCCATAAATAATGCCATATAGCCGAATTCTTCATTAATTTGTCTCTTTTCCATAATTACCTTGCCCCCTTCTCCTTCGACCTTGGAGAGCATCTTGTTCAGGTCATCTCTGCCATTTAGGTATATTAAGACACCTTGATCTCTTGGTTCATAACTTTCGTTGCTTATAATTGCGCCTGATACATTTTTACCGTCGCTTGGCAGTAATCCCATTGTGAAATTCGGTAATTCCAGTACCTTAATTTCGACGCTTAAAATAGTACTATAAAATTTCTTAGCTCTGTTAAAATCTTTTGCTGGAATTTCGAACCAATTAATCATATTCTCCATTATTAATCTCCTCGGTTAATGATGCGCATCCGGTTCACAAATCGGAACACCCAGTCTAATAATTGGTAAATTTATAGAATTCAATTTAATCTATACTCCATGCTTATTGATGACAATATATGAGAAAAAATCCACTGTCTCAAAAGCTAATTATCATAAGCTTTTGATTTCATTATTCTTTGTGGATTGAAAAGTTCTTTTATTAAGGAAATAGATTGTGGCGCCTGGCCTCGCCTCCGGCGGGGAACTACAGCCTGTCCCGCCAAAGGCGGGAGACACATCGGTTTTCACTGCTATGTTGTATACTATTTATCAGGCACTTACGGGGATCAGTGACCAAATAGAGACCATTTCCCTGTCCCGGTTTGTCCTGTAATGCCGAATGAGCTATACACACAGAACAGGTGCAAATCTATGAGTTGAAGTCACGTAATCTTGGTTTCAAACAACATACTAAGCTTAGAAATACCCTGGGATATTGCTCGTTCAAATTTTATTCCCATTCTCTCGCTCATGCGGTTTACCGTGGTATTATCTCTCCAACGTTCTGGATGATTACTGCAGGTATATCATTTCCTGGAAATTGTTTTCTACAATGTCTGCCGTTGACGTAGAAGAGGTAGTGGAAATGGCAGTGAAGAAGACGGGTGTGGATAAGATTGCGGTAAAGCACAGGCCGAGACTTCTATCGGATAATGGTTCTTGTTACATATCCGGTGAGCTAAAAGAATATCTTAAGAGCAGGAAACAAGCATGTCAGGGGAGCGCCGTATCATCCGATGACACAGGGCAAGATAGAGCGATATCACAGGTCCATGAAGAACATTATAAAACTGACAAACTATTATTTTCCTGAGGAATTGGAGGGCGAGATCGCCAGATTCGTGGATTACTACAACAATGAACGCTATCATGAATCGTTGAAGAACGTTACACCGGCTGACATGTTCTTTGGGAGAGCTGAGGAAGTATTGGAGAGAAGGAAAAAGATTAAGCAAAGAACGTTAAACGAGAGAAGGGCTCAGGCTAAGAAGAGGATTCAGGAATATAATTATGTATGAGGAAAAAAAGAGTTGAAACCCAGAAAAGTGTCTCTTAACTTAAAGCACATTTATGCGTCCAACCTTTTGAAGACGTACAAACAGTACCATGCTATTATAGAAATACTTATATAGATATATTTTAGGTTAT
>JADFMS010000059.1 GCA_022563775.1 Fidelibacterota bacterium
GCTCAATAAGAAAATTGACAAAGAAGTCTGAAAAAAAGAATGACAATACGCTGAAAATTGTAACTGATATCAAAACTTTGAGGATCCGCCATCTGAGCTCCTCGAGGTGGTCGAGAAAGCCCATTTCTCCGGCTTTTTTATCCTCTGTTAAGTCACTGTCATGGGAATTTTCCTCCCGCACCTATCCCAAATCCTTTCTAGCTCTTAATCAATTGCGGATTGCACGGTAAATCGAATATAAGAATCCTATTTGAAATGTTCCGAATGATATTGCTGCAAGATCGTCATATTTTTTTGCTCGGTTTTCATAATACTCAATATCCTCCGGATCAAATGCCATCGGTCGGGCGTTAAACGCTTTATCCGCCTCGAACTTGAACCAAACAGCGGCAATTCCCGATGCGGCTGTCAGAAGATATGCCGAGCGTATGACCATACTTCCTCCGACGGATGTTATTTCAGGCTTAATACCTGACGATTCTGATGCCATAACCGGAGATTCCTGAACTAAGACTATGGTCATTATATTTTTCCCGGAAAGTTCTGAAGCTTCCAAGCGAACAGGCATGTAGTTTGCCATGACAATCTCAACCGCCGATTCTATACTGTTGAGAACGAAAGGTGTGGTGCCGACCTGAATTCCATCGATCACAACCTTAGCTCCGAACGGAATTGTATTCAATATTGTAAATCTCTCTATCTTTGCTTCGAACAGATAGACGCTGTCAGGTTTCAATTCTCCCGACCATGTCCAATCAGTTGCAGACCATACGTCGGAATTGCCGTCGGAAACGCTCAATTGATGGAAACCCGACGGGATGCTCAGCGTATCGTTCGTAACGTAGCCAATCAGCGAATCATCTATATATAGAGTTAAGCCGGTGCGCGGTGCAGTGATCAAGATAGAGGACATTTCAATATCGTTGTCACTGCCGGATTGAGCTTCTATTATACCGGATCGCAATAGCAGCGCTAAAGTGAGAATAAGTACTCTATTCATTCACTTGAACCAAATTTGTATAGGCGTATACATATTTGTCTTCAGCCCCGATAAAAATCTTTCCAGCGTGTTCAATGGGTGCGGTTCTGACTCTTCCGTCAAGTTTCTCCTGCCAGACTATTTCACCCGTTTCGGCGCTCAAGCAATATAAATTATGATTTAGTGACCCCACATAGATATAGTTGCCTGAAACGAGTAATCCTTCACTCACCGGAGCTGATAAGTCGCTCTCCCAGATTAAATTTCCTTGAGATAAGCCGATTTTATAGAGAATACCGCTTCCGCTTGCTATAAATAAGGCGTCATTGCCTATCGAAGCCATGGAATAAAAACTTCCCTCTCCGCGGAATTCCCAGTTAATTTCGCCTGTGATTTTATCCAGTGAATATATACGTCCGGACAGATTAGCTATGAAGAGATCAGCGCCGTGAACAATCGGTGAAGAGAATACAGGCGCTGCCGTTAAGTATTTCCATTTCAATTTTCCGCTCGAAGCGTACAGCGCATAAACATAACCGGAGTCGTTAGCCGCATAAATCAATCCCTCGGACTTTGTTGGTGTAGAATGAAAAGGCTTCCCGCTCTTAAAGCTCCACTTTACCGTCCCTGTTTCCGCATCGAGACAAAACAACTCTCCGTTAGCGGTCGTTACATATAAAAGCTCTCCCACAACAAGGGGCATTGATTCTACGGGACCTATTTTTTTCTGCCACACGTAAATTCCGTTTCTGAGTTCATAACCGAATAAAGTTTCGTCACCGCCCACTCTTCCGAAGTAGCCATGTATGCCGTCTATTGCAATTCCTTTCCCGATAGATTTCTCCAAATTTAATGACCCTAATGATATACCTGTTTCGTGATCGAGTGCGACGACTTTACCTCCCATCGTGGCAACAAATATTTTGCCCTGTGCCGCTGTTAAATTCCCGTTGGGTGCGTGATCCACAGAGGATCTCCATATCTGAGTCAACGGCGGTTTCACCTCGTTAAATGCCTCGCCGTCGTGTTCGGGATTGCCCCCGAGCTGTGTCCAGTCTGAATCCTTATTTACGGTGGAA
This sequence comes from Fidelibacterota bacterium, assembly GCA_022563775.1. The sequence goes on from JADFMS010000059.1 coordinate 2,059, forward strand.
ATGTTCGTCACCCTGATTGAACCTGGACAACTCAACATTGCCAATAGCATCAACCACGTCATTAAGTGTATAAGTGTCATGTCGTCAGAAATCCCAGCCGAAGAAAAATTGTTTATAGGTTGTATCAGGCCAATCCCGAAAATCAGTCCTTCTTCCTATATCATATCTCAGAACGAGAAACCCCCCTATCCTGAATCGAAATCCTACTCCGTAACTCCCTTTGATGTCTTCCCACTTATCATCAAACAATTCACCATTATAAACGTTACCCATGTCAAAGAACAGAGCGCCCCTGATACCTCTAAATCCAATGGTACCAAACGGAAATTTAATACCCAGCTGGTCGATGAACGGAAATCTGTATTCGTTGTTGATTAAAAATGCTCTCGTCCCCCAAACCTGAAAACGCGGGTATAGTCTCAATGTCCACGAACCACCGAGGTAGAATCGTTGTACCTCCCTGTCCGGATTTCCCTGGCTGTGTAAGTACATTAATCTCGTTGCAAATGAAGTTCGTCTCGTGAAACGAAAGTATCTTCTGTAGTCGGCAATAAGTGTATAGTAGTTTAAGTTGTTGTACCGAACATCATTTGTATATCCAATTGATAAACTTATCCTTTCACCGTCGAGCGGACCTGTGGGTCCCCAAAGCGAGTTGTCTTTTACGAATCGCAGGAAATTAACGGCAAGCCACGCCTGCCGGGAATCGATACCTATCCTATCCTCGTCGGAGTAACTTAGGCTCGTGGAAGCTTCTATCCTTTTGAAAAACGAGAGCGGATAGGAAACCGACAAAAATCCGCCGTATCTTCTCTCGTCAAAAAAACCTTTGACTCGATTGAATCTCCTGTTATTTAGGTGAAATACACTGTAGGCGATATTTGTTCTTCCAGCCAACGATATTTTGGTTACCGCCACGTTAAAACTCTTTAGTAATTCACCCGAACTTCGTGCGTTATTGTAAACGAGAATATAATATTGATTATTCCCGAGAATATCAGAAAAGGCGAAAGCCGCTCCTCCACTCGTACCGAATATCGGGTCCTGGGTGACCTGGCTTTGCGCTATGTCGAGGCTGTAACCGCTTTTATATTTCTTGCTGATGGACGAAACGTCCTTTTTCAATATACTATGACTCCATAATCCCGTTCGGTTGAGAACAGCGACCTCGCTATCGATCTTTATTTCGTGCATCTTATATTTTTTTAATTTCATGATCTTGAAACTAAAATCCTCAAATGCAGTAAATATGAGCTCTCCGTCGTCACTCAGCACAGGGTCCAGCGCGGAAGTAGTAAAATTTGTGATGCGGGCAGCCCGGTATTTCTTCAGATTACTCACGGGCGTTTTGTTTAAAGAGGCAGAAATAATATTTAATCCGCCCTCTCTGTCTACCGGGATCAGCATCCATATATTATTCATACCTCCCCGGTCTGAATAAAAAATAATCTTTCCATCTTTGGTCTCTTTTGGCGCCCGGTCGTTAAAATTTCCAAAAGTGAGATATCTTATCTGTAGATCTTTGATTCCGACCTTGAAGAGGTTGTATTTACCCGCAGGTCCTGTTTGTGTCCGGTCCGATGCGAACAATATCTGATTTCCATCCGGCGACCAGGAGGGATCTCTATCGTCGTAAAAATCATTGGTCAATTTTAACAGATTATCATTTGATAGATCGTACACATAAATATCGTTATATCCGTTTCTCGATAATCCGCTAAATGATATCTTTTTCCCGTCCGGCGACCAGGAGGGAGAGGCAATAGAAACTAAATCTTGAAATAACAACGGCGGGAATTTATGACCGTTATCGAGGCTGATTCTGTGAATAACGTCTGTCTCACCGCTTTTTGTGATAAATATGAGAGTGCGGTTTTCACTGACGTCGATTGAGGACCTGAAAAGATGAAACGTCTCATAATCGCCTGATTTTTCGCCTACAAGCACAACTTCAGGTTCATCATGCTTTTGCGCATCAAATGGTTTTTGATAGATTCCCGAATATCCCATTTTATTTCCCACGTAGATCACCTGCTTAATTCCGTCCTTATCCGTGTAAATTGTGGGCTTGGAGTTAAATCCATCCTCATCTATAATTTCCGATGCCATTTGCGGCTTATCCTTGTCTTCTAAAAGAGGATAATACGTTTTCTTCAAGTGATACGTCCACTGACGGTTCAGCTCTTTGTAGTCCACGCCGAGGGTGTATTTAACTACCTCACTGAACTTGGAGTACAGCCAGTAATTTTCCATTATAAGCAAAATCTTCTCTTCGCCGTATCGCTCGGATATGAATGAAAGTAAGTTCTCTCCCTCTTTATACATCAAGTAGGATCCGGCTATTGTGAACAGCTGATCGACCGGAACCAGATAATTATTAAGTACGGCGTCTCTGATAACCATTTCCGCCTGAGTATCAGATTCTCCCGACCAAAATTCTGCCAGCCCTTCCGAAAACCACAGGGGTGGAAACTTAGGAATTAAGACTCGATGGTTTTTCTGCACCCGCACAAGTTTGCTGTGCATGAACACGTGGTTCAATTCATGCCGTATCACCCGTTTAAACTGGGATATTGAACCGTCACTTGGAATTACAACACGTCCCTTAAAATATTCGAAAAACCCGCCTACACCCTCCGGAAGGATATTGGGTATGACGTTTGTTTGCTGAAAGTATAGATGCGAACTGTAAAATATTAACGGTACCCGATAGTTCAATGTGTGATTGTATTTATTTTGCAGCAGTTTGTACGATTCCTCGGCGTATTTTGCTCCGATAAGAGTCAGCTCCTCCATATCGGGATCGTAATAGATGTCGAAATGATCGGTCGAAAGCACCTGCCATTCAAAATCTGTGTACTGAACTTTGTTCCTCCCGAACGAATGGTACTGTGCGTCCGCGATATCAGCCACACTCATGAGAATGATCAATGAACACAAAAAACGTCTATCGGCAGTTAATTTCAATTGATAATAATTTCCGCTCATTTCTATTTCTTTAGTTCTTCAACTATCTCATACGGGGTTTGAGTTCCATTTTGATCTCCGGAGAGAATTTTATCCAGTAGTCTATTTCGCTTATCTGTCCAGAATTTCTGATCCAATTCCTCACTAATAATTTCTTTTACCCTTTTTCTTAACCTGAACGCCCGTGATTTTTCTTCTGTCTGCTCTTTTTCCATCCAATCATGATGTTCGCTGATTGCCGCGATAAGCTCTTCTATCCCCTCGCCATTGATCGCGCTTGTTTTTATGACCGGTGGTACCCAGCCGTTATTATCCCGAAGATGCAGAGAGTTGGAAATGCTCGCATAAGCCAGATCGGCGCCTTCGCGATCGGATTTATTTAGAACGAAAATGTCAGCGATTTCCATCAGACCGGCTTTCATGGCTTGAATATCATCTCCGGATTCAGGAACAAGAACAACAATGGTCGTATCGCTCGCTTCGGCTATCTCCAGCTCTGACTGCCCGACTCCCACTGTCTCAATCAGTATTACATCTTTTCCTGATGAATCAAGTATGTCAACCACTTCATCTGTCCTTCTCGATATTCCGCCGACGCTCCCTCTGGTCGCCATGCTCCTGAAATAAAGATCATCGCTCTGTGCGTATTCCTGAAACCTGATTCTGTCCCCGAGCAGTGCACCTCCCGTGAACGGACTCGTAGGATCGACGGCAACTATTCCGACGCTCCTCTTCTGTTCTCTGAATAATTTGGCAAGATTATCTACTATAGTACTTTTACCCGCTCCCGGGGGGCCCGTAATCCCGAGTCTATGCGCCTTTCCGGTATGCGCAAAAATACTGTTTAGAAGTGCCTTTGAATCATCGGAATTATTCTCAACTAAGCTGATAGCCCTTGCTATAGCTCTGCGGTTACCGTTGAGGATATCTTGAACATCAAGCATCATAGTGAGTATTATAATACTTCGTAAGACGCTGCCACGCAAGCCGAATTCCCCTTAATACAATTTTTCTCCCGGCTCTATCATCTGATTAAACTCAACGCCCCTTACAAATAATACAATTCAGCAGAGCGCCGTAATGTATTTTAAATTACTTTAGTCTAATTACTCCAAAAGAGATAAAAATACTTTAATGTCGTTCGTAGGTAGCTTGCATGCATAGTCCTCACAGACATATGCCGTTGCTTTTTCGCCTATCATATTCATTGCTTTCATTATAGGCAAATTCTCACTCGTGAAATTGTTCCTGTTCTCCACATCGGCAAGCAACACAACTTTGTTAGGGATATATCTTTTATAAAGCTCCTCTAACATCGCCTCTGTATCTTCTTTGTCTCTGCTTCCGGCGATGATTATTTGTTTCGGTTTAACCAAACTGAAATCAACAGCAGATAACATTTGCGGTAGTGAGTGCGGCGATTCATCCAATTTTGAGTTATAGAAAGAGAGAACCCTGTCTGCTCTTTCCCTCAAGTCCTGTCTGTCCAACATCTGTGAAAGACGCAGCAGATTCATCACGGCGATAGAATTTCCTGTTGGCTCAGCGCCGTCATAGTCGTCTCTCATCCGAACTATCAAGCTTATATCCCCCGTTTGAGTATCGTAAAACGCGCCTTCACTCTCGTCAAAAAAGAGATTTGTCGTTTGTTCATTTAGCTCCGCCGCCCACTCAATCCAATGCGGCTCGAATGAGGCTTCGTATAAATCTAACAATGCCCCGGTCAGTAAGGCATAATCGGACAGGTTTGCTGTTATTCCCGCCTCACCGTCTCGATATCTTCGTAGCAAAATATTCTTCTTCGAATCGTATAACTGTTTTTCTATAAATCCGGCTGCGTCGATTGCTGCGTCCAGATATTTTTCATCTCTGAATGTTTGGAATCCTTTAGCAAAAGCGGATATCATATAACCGTTCCATGCTACGAGAATTTTATCATCGAGATGGGGGTTTACCCTCTTTTCCCTTTCTGTAAAAAGAAGCCGCCGCGAGGCGTCTATATTTATTTTGGTATCCTCTATGGACATTTCGAATTGATCTGCAGTTTCATCAAGTGTATAGGCTTGATATAACACATTTTTACCGGGGAAATAACCGTGAGGATCCTCAAGTACGTTCCCATCCTTTTCGATGCCATATCTGAACGAATATATCTCGGCATCATCTTCGCCTAATATTTCAATTATTTCCCCCTTCGCCCAAATATAGAATGCCCCTTCTGATTTTTTATCTAAGTTCTTCGGATCAGTGGCGCTTTCTGCGTCTTCCGCCGAATAAAACCCTCCCGAAGGGTCCCGCATCACTCTTAAGACATAATCCAGTGCATCCTTTGCGACATCGGCGTAATACGTATCACCCGATATCTGATATGCCTCGATGTAACTGTTTATCATTTGTCCCTGATCATAAAGCATCTTCTCAAAATGCGGAACGTGCCATCTCTCATCAGTAGAATATCTGTGAAATCCTCCGCCTATTTGATCGTATATCCCCCCCTCTGCAATTTTTCTAAGTGTATGGAGGGTCATATCTTTAGCAGGAACTGAACCGGTTTTCGCTGCATACCGGAACATGAAATTGAAAACAGAGGCTCTGGGAAACTTGGGAGCGCCGCCGAACCCACCGTAATTCGGATCATACATACTGCTGAATACCTCAAACCCTGCATTTAATATCCCATCACCCGGTGATTGTGCGCTCTCAGGTTTTAACGATTCTTTGGATAATATATTATAAAGTTTTTCAGCTGAAGCGGTAAGCTGCTCTCGATCACTATGCCAGAGCTCGTTAATACGGGTTATCAGCTCGACAAATCCCGGTCGCCCGTATTGACTCTCCGGAGGAATATAAGTTCCCCCCCAGAATGGCTTCAAATCAGGTGTCATGAAAATAGACATAGGCCAGCCCCCGCTGCCGGTCATCATCTGCAGCGCCTGCATATAGATTCTATCGACGTCCGGTCTCTCTTCACGGTCAACTTTAATCGAGATGAACATATCGTTTAATTTAGAAGCGATAGCAGGTACTTCGAATACCTCCCGCTCCATGA